>JAKSDL010000593.1 GCA_022360105.1 Pseudomonadota bacterium | reverse complement strand
TGCGTTTTGTACCTTGACGGATCGCTTGCCGGCAGGCTCTATCACTTTCTGGCACCATTTAGCAGGATGCAGGTAGTATTGGATAATTACACGTGCTATCAAAACATTTCAGTACAAAAAGCTCCCGGTAAAACATTTAAACCAGGTTTGTTCGTTTTTCATTCGGTGCCCCTGGATTGTCTTTTCATCAGGCAGGAGGCTAATCATCAGTCATTTAACTTCCCTGTCAACATTCCTGTTTATGACTTGTTTCGAGATGAATCCCATGAAATTGGAATTTAAAAAAGAGTTCATTCCGAAGCACCTTTTCAAAGAATTGGATTTTGAGGGTTTTTTAGATCTATTCAAAACCGATCTGAAAATAATCCCTCATGTGATTCTCCAACCACTGGGTAAAAGCGATGCCGAGCTACACTATGGTCGATTGTCTAACCTGAAAGAGCAAATCTCCAGACTCCGCCTGAATTTGGATTTTCTATTTGATCAGTGCAAGCAACTCCCCGCAGTAGATTATCTGCTGCCTTTTTTCAAAGACAAACAGCTTGAGGGGTATCACTTGTTTGATTTGGGCAGATTCATCACCGAAGACCAAAAGTTAGCCTCCCGGGAGGAACAAATTCCGCTAGATTCCCAAAAAGGTATTTGTAGTAAAATTCGGAAAATACTGCTTAAACATCTCGCTGAAGATTATAGCAGCTTTAAGTTGAATGCTGATGAAGAAAAGTTGCATCATGCAATCCTGGATATCAACCAAACACTCAGCAACGAACTGCAAAATCTGGAAAACAAAATTTTCCAGGAAACCGGGATAAAGATAGTTTACCCGTTTCCCAAGAAGATCAGCAAATCAGATAAGAGGTTGGGGAAAATAAAATCTTCAAGCGATCTAAACTTAAATGAGCAGGGAGACGCCATTCAACTGGAAATCAATCCACAAGAATCTGTTGTTTTACTTCAGGAAAAAAAGGAAGAACTGTCTCAACAGTTAAAAATAGGTCTGACTTCAACCTTAAACCAAGTAAACGAATCCTTATCAGACTGGTTTGATTCATTTAATGAATACTACAAACAGCGAAAGCAACGAGTTCTCGATTATACCTTACTAAGAACGGCCAAGATACATCATTTGCAGCTGCCAAAGCTATCATCTTCCATAATCGTAACACTGAAAAAAGGCATCCTGCCCGAATTACAACAAAAGGAAGCAGAACGATACAATCCCCTTGATATTCACCTGAAAAAAGGTGTGAATGTGTTGTTTGGGGCTAATATGACAGGCAAAACCACTGCCTTGAAAACGTTGTATTTTCACTTGGTTTTGGCCAAATTTGGCTTGCCCGTACCTGCAAAGTCATTGGAACTGGGTTTTCCGGAACAGACAAAGCTTCAGCTGAGGAGTTCAGGGCGGCTGATTACCGGTTTATCAGGTTTTGGGGATGAATTAAGGTTATTTTGTGAGTTATCAAACAATTCATCCGTCTATTTGATCGATGAATTGTTTCACTCTACCGATCCAACCAATGGAGTTAAATTAACAAAAGCATTCTTGAATGGTTTGAGTGACTCCAACTCGATATTTTTATGTACATCCCACTATCCTGAGATCCTGGAGCTCACAAACATAACGCTTTATAAAATGAAAGACATCGAAAAAATGTCTACTACAGATGATCTTCAATCTCTCCTGGAAAACATTCCTTATGAGGTAGAGCCGATTTCTGCCAAAGATTTACAGGGGAAACTTACCCACTCAAATCACCCACTGGAAGTAGCGCTGCAATTCCCTTTACCAGAAAAAATACTAAAAAATATTCGAAAAAAACTGGAAAAATAACATGGCAACCCTATCACTTGATCAAAAGCAAATAGAAAGAGTCAAAGGCTCTGCATATGATATCGCTGAAGGTATTCAGAAACATATTGACTCCCACTCTTCGGTTTCTGTCGAGCGTACGGTTTTAAGGTTATATGGCGTCGATGGAACCACCGAAGACGGAACGCCGCTGCCGAACAAGATTGTTGATCAAATTCAGGAAGAAAAAGGTCTGGGTAGTGGCGTTTCCGCCTTTTTCTCCAAAGCAATGTTGATATCCGGAAGAGATGCCCAAGTCACTGCCGAACTTCTCAGCCAGGGTCAGTTGGATGTGAAAACCAATGTCTCGATTTCAATAGACGCGATCAAAACCAAGGAAGAAGAACTGGCACGGTCTGCTGTCGACGTCTTAAAAAAGACTAAAAAGCGTAAGGAGCAAAAACAATCCAAAACCCCGGTTCCACCCCAACCCTGGCGTTACATCATTGTTGCCACAGGAAATATATACGAAGATCGCACCCAAGCACAATCTGCAGCCTTTAGTGGCGCAGACATTATCGCGGTTATCCGCAGCACTGCCCAATCTCTTCTGGATTATGTTCCTTTTGGTGCGACCACTGAAGGATTCGGTGGAACCTACGCCACCCAGGAGAACTTCAAGATAATGCGGCAGGCCCTGGACGAAGCCGGAGAAGAGCAGCAGCGTTACATCCGTCTGGTTAACTACTCTTCGGGGCTATGCATGGCGGAAATTGCTGCCTGTGCGGCTCATGAGGACCTGGACATGCTGCTGAATGATTCCATGTATGGTATTTTGTTTCGGGATATTAATATGAAGCGTACTTTCGTGGATCAGTATTTCAGTCGTCTGATTTGTGCACATGCCCACATTGTCATCAACACGGGTGAAGACAACTATTTAACCACTTCGGACGCTATCGAAGCAGCGCACACGGTTACCGCTTCCCAATTGATCAACGAGGCAATGGCGAAAAAAGCAAAACTGCCGGATCATCTATTGGGATTGGGTCATGCATTTGAGATCAATCCGAAACATGAAAATGCGTTTCTTTATGAACTGGCTCATGCCCAACTCTCACGCCAGCTGTTCCCCAACGCTCCGCTAAAATATATGCCGCCAACCAAATACAAAAGCACAGATATTTTCCATGCCCACTGCCTGGATACCATGTTTAATCTGGCTTCTGTCACAACCAACCAGGGCATTCACCTGGCAGGAATCCTCACGGAGGCAATCCATACACCACTGATGCAGGATAGATTTCAATCCCTGTCGAATATTAATACCGTATTTAACATGGCAAAACATCTGGGTGACGAAATTGAGTTTAAAAAAGACGGTTTTATTGAAAAACAAGCCCAGTCAGTGCTCAATGAAACAGAGACCTTCCTAAATGACATCGTTGAAATTGGTTTGATGGAAGCCATTGCAACAGGGAAGTTTGCTGACATCTCCAGGCCAATTGACGGCGGGAAAGGACGGAACGGGGTATTTGAAAAAGCTGGAGACTATTCTAATCCTATCATTGACCTGTTGGAAAAACAAAATATATAAAAACCACTCACTATCCCAGGGAAAAAAGATGACAGAACTGATCAAACCATATGGGGACACATTGAATGACGGCATAGTGCAGCTTACCTTCACACTTCCTGTGGAAATGGGGGCCAAGGCACGAAAGGCGGCAGAACAATATGTGCAGAAGCTGAATTTCGAGCAGGTGTCATTAGCCCATGCAGAAAAAGTAGCTGAAAACTTCACTTATTTTGTCGTTTTTGCCAAAGCAATTCCGAGTCTCGATTATTCAACGGTGATCGCCAGTGAAGTGGTGACGGCTGAAATGGACTATTACCAAATTAATAACCTGATCAAATCAAAACTCAACCGCAAGCTTTCGGTTGTCGGAGCAACCATAGGAACAGATGCCCATACTGTAGGGATTGATGCCATCATGAATATGAAAGGCTACAACCAGGATTATGGACTGGAACGATATCCTGAAATCGACGCACTAAACATGGGAGCCCAGGTTACTTGCGAAGAATTGTTAAAAAAAGGATTGGAACTCAAAGCTGATGCATTGCTGGTTTCACAGACCGTTACGCAAAAAGATGCCCATATTCGCAATTTCACTGAATTGATCGAATTGCTTGAAGCGGAAAATCTACGACGCCAGTTTCTGATCCTGGCAGGGGGCCCACGAATCACGAATGACCTGGCCATTGAGTTGGGCTATGATGCAGGATTTGGCCCTGGAACACTGCCGTCCAAAGTGGCTTCATTTATTATCACCAGAATCTTGGAAAAAAGGGGGTAAGGTATGGTCGAAACAAGTATCAAACTAAGAATTAGTCAACATGATGCCCACTACGCAGGCAACCTGGTAGACGGAGCTAAAATGTTAAACCTGTTCGGCGATGTAGCAACGGAATTGCTGGTCCGTTTTGATGGGGATGAGGGTCTCTTCAGAGCCTATGACAGTGTCGAATTTTTAGCCCCCGTTTATGCGGGAGATTTTATTGAAGCAAAGGGAAAAATAACAGAAGTGGGAAACACCTCCCGAAAAATGGAATTCGAAGCCTGGAAATACATCACTCCTGATCCTGATTTGGGTGAAACAGCGGCGACAGCACTCAAAGAACCGATTCTGGTTTGTAGAGCCAGGGGGACTTGTGTAACTCCCAAAAACTGCCAGCGAATTCAGCATTAGCTGATACTTGGTTCAAAACAGAAGGGCGTTCCAATGTTGATTGGGACGCCCTTTTTTATTTGCAAAAGTTGATAAACAGGGATACATTTAATAATCATTTGCTTATTAAATAAACTTTTACTTACCCCCCCCCCAATGACCAACCGTGAACGTCAAATTATAGAGATCCTTCGGCAGAGCCCCCTGATTTCCCAAAAAGAGCTGGCAGATACTTTAGGTATTAAGCGATCCTCTGTTGCTGTGCACATTACCAATCTGGTTAAAAAGGGGCATATCAAGGGAAAGGGATATATCCTTCAAGAAGATGACTATGCCGTGGTTATCGGTGGTGCCAATATGGATATTACCGGTTTTACGCAACACAACCTGATCGACAGGGATTCCAATCCGGGAAGAATCACTATGACTCCTGGCGGTGTTGCCAGAAACATAGCACATAATCTGGTTAATCTGGGAATCAATACCAAACTGGTAACTGCTATTGGTAACGATGTATTTGGCAATCAATTGTTGGACTCCTGCACACAGAGTGGCATTGATACCAGTTTGATCAAAAAAATTGAAAACCACTCCAGCTCAATCTACCTGTCAATAATCGAAAACAGCGGTGATATGAAACTGGCCATTTCAGACATGGAAATAACAGAACGTTTAACCAAGGAGATGCTGGCCAGTCATCATCATATAATTGACAATGCATCCTGCATCATAGCCGATACAAATCTGGAGAAAGGGCTGCTTGAATATTTGGCAACCACATTTAAGGACAGGGTGATTCTTGATACCGTTTCTACTGCTAAGACAGAAAAAATTATCGACTTTGTCGGTTCTTTCAAAATGATAAAACCCAATCGTCAGGAAGCAGAACTATTGGTTGGCTTTTCCATCAAAACTAAAAAACAGGCTGAAAAAGCAATAGAAATTTTGCTCGACAAAGGTGTTCAAACGATCATCCTGACAATGGGAGAGGAAGGTGTACTATATGGCTCTTCCCATGGTCTGGCATCCCTAAAACTTCCAGGCAGTTCTGCAGTAAATACTACCGGTGCCGGAGATGCTTTTCTAGCAGCGCTGGTTTATGGACAACTGCGAGGATATAGCTTGAATGAATCTGTCAAAATCGCATCAACAGCCTCATTGCTGACGATGAAGAGTGAATTCTCTTCTGATCCTTCCCTTTGTGAAGACATTTTAATTAACACTTATCAGACAATATCATGATGACTAATCCCTATTTAGATGTTTCGCCCGAGGTTCAATCCGCATTACAAAAAAATCAACCCGTTGTAGCCTTGGAATCGACCATTATTTCGCATGGCATGCCTTACCCCAAAAACATAGAAACAGCCAGACAGGTTGAAGAGGTCGTTCGAACAACAGGAGCTATCCCTGCTACAATTGCAATTTTAGGGGGACGATTAAAAGTAGGTTTGAACGACGAAGAATTGGATTATTTGGGAAAGGAAAACACTGTTTATAAAGTCAGTCGCAGGGATTTACCCTATATTGTGGCGAAAAAACTGGACGGTGCCACGACAGTCGCCTCGACGATGATCATTGCACAATTGGCGGGAATCAATGTGTTTGTGACCGGTGGAATAGGCGGAGTCCATCGAGGTGCTTCCAAAACATTTGATATTTCAGCAGATCTCAGTGAGTTGGCCCAAACCAACGTAGCAGTTGTCTGTGCCGGCGTAAAATCGATTCTTGATATCGGCGCTACCCTGGAATATCTGGAGACACATGGAGTGCCGGTGTTTGGATTTAAAACCATGGAATTTCCTGCATTCTACACCCGTCAGAGTGGATTTGGAGTAGATCATACCTTCGATTCAACCGTTGAGCTGGCATCAGCCATAAAAATCAAATGGGACTTGGGACTAAAGGGCGGATTCGTCATCGGAAATCCCATTCCTGAGCAATATGAAATGGCAGCTGACAAAATTAATGACGCCATATCCCAGGCTCTAAATGAGGCAGACAATAAGGGAATCAAGGGGAAAAAAGTGACACCTTTTTTGCTGGCCAGAATCGTTGAACTGACAGGATCAGAAAGTCTGAGGGCCAATATTCAATTGGTATTAAACAACGCTGAAGTCGGTGCCTGCTTAGCAAAGGACCTGTGTGAACTAAATCAATAAGGTTTTTGGGGGGTTTTATCTTCTAGAATCACTGTGTATACTTTGAGCAATATTCTTGTTTTTCTCTGCCTCTTTTCAGAACTGTATGTTTTTGACTATCCATGAGTGATGTCACTCCAATGATAATCTCGCCAGAAAGTCTGCACGCCAGCCTGCAAGACGAAGAAGACATTACAAAAAAAATTGGTCGTCTTTCCGACGCCCTAATTTCCATTTTGATGGAAATTGGAAATGTGAATGATATCGAAAAGATACGCAATGTGGTTGGCAGTCTGATCAACCAAGACGATATTTTCGATCGTATTTACCAGATCTATGAGGAAATATACACTATCTGGCAAAGACTCAGAGCGGTAGTGACAAAATCCAGTCTTGATGACGGTGGAAAAGAGAAAATAAAAGAAAGAGCTGCTCAAATTGTCAGTAACAATATCCACAATCTCCAGCGGGAAGTTTTTTTCAAAATCGTAAACGCAAAAGAAGTCGCCGAGGGAGAGAAAAACGAAGATGGCCCGGCAATGCTCTTTCCGGCGATTGAAAAAATAAAAACCGTCATTCTTCGTAATATCCATGCGCAGACTCAACAGTTACGACCCGCCGCAGCCAACATCTGTAAATCATTTCAAGGAATTGCAGAGAAATACGTGGAGACGGAAGAATATAAAGCAGGAGAAAAACCCGGATACGATACCATTGCTTCCGTTTACGAGCAAGAAAAAGCGCTGGATGAAACCATTGGTGCTGATATCTCAGCAAAGAAAATTGATGAATCGGAATTCCTTGATACCTTAATCAAGAAATTCGGCGAGCTCATCAAATCCTATAAACTAAAAATTCTCTCCTTACATGATAAACGCAGCTCCGGGGTAGTCAATTTTGAATACAAGCTTGAGATATTAAAAGAAGGCTGCCGTCTGGTGGATGATACACTTAAACCTCTAAAAGTACTGAAAAGCCTGGTACAACGCTTTCCCAGCCTGGAAAAGCAACTGGACTATTTTGCTGAAAGTCACTACCAGGCCAAGGCCGTCATGCAGTTCATGGAGGAAGTTAACCAGGAAATGTCCAAGGTTTTTACCCAATACACCTTAGAATCGTTCACGGTTATCAGCTTGCTAAGATTTAAGCTGAATGGCACCTCCCACATGTATGAATCGATTTTTTACTATTATGCTGTTGTACAAATAGAAGCGGATATGATTTCGTCTCTTCAAAAAAGATATGCCGAGGAAATAGAAAACGGAGGAGCCGATCTCATATCAAAAGAAATTGCAGATTCCGGAATTACCGCAATTGTAAACAGGTTGCATGATTATATAGCAGAAATGAACACGACCAACGGTCTGATTCATCAAAATTTCCTGGATTACAAAGAAATTCCGGATCTGGACAAACTAAAAACCGAACTGAGCAAACAAACTGAAACAATCAACAACTTACACAACAAAGTAAAAACTGATTATAAAGCTGCTCAGAAAATCTTCCTGGAATTTCTTTCCAATGACCTGGGATCTACTGATTTAATTTCCCAGTTCAACAGTTTTTTGAAAAATACCCAGTCAGACGAAGCGACCCTGATACGAAAAAGTTTCAATAAACTACTGGCAACAAAACGCAATGAACTGGAGATTCTTGAGAAAAAGCTAAAAGTCCAGTTCGAAAGCAAACTCGAACCGGATAAAATAGCTGCCATGGCCGTTCTGAAAGTAAGGATGGATTTTCAGGCAGAGCTTTTAAAAGAGGTTCAGGAATATCCAAGGGCTCAGGATGTATTCATTCACATTTTAAAGGAATTCATTAAAACCCAGGATGAACAAGATAGCTCGCATGAAAGCGACAACACCATAATCTGGTTGGTCCAGAGAAATTTCACAAACGAACTCAAGCAATTCAAATCACTGGAAGCCAACACGTTTAAGAAAATACTTCACAATCCCTATCTATCGG
>JAKSDL010000375.1 GCA_022360105.1 Pseudomonadota bacterium | reverse complement strand
GCAGTCTTTTTACCTTCCTGCACCAGACCCATTGCTACTCCGGCGACTGGTGTTGAAATGGGGACACCGGCATCCATCATAGAAAGAGATGCTCCACAAACACTGGCCATAGATGATGAACCATTGGATTCTGTAATTTCAGATACGACTCGAATGGTGTAGGGAAAAGAATCTCGTGATGGCATGACACTGGTAAGACTTCTTTCAGCGAGATTTCCATGGCCAATTTCTCTTCTACCTGGAGGTCCCATTCTTCGAACCTCACCAACAGAGTATGCAGGAAAGTTATAGTGTAGGTAAAAATGTTTGTAATAAAGACCGGAAGGATCGTCTACCATCTGTTCGTCATCCTTTGTTCCCAAAGTAGTGACGATCATAGCCTGGGTTTCACCTCTTGTGAACAAGGCTGAACCGTGAGCTTTTGGCAAAATTCCAGTTTCACAGGTAATGGGGCGAACTTCAGTGAAGGATCGTCCACCAATTCTCTTCTTTTTATCAAGAATATTTTTGCGAATGATCTCTTTTTCCAGTTCATGCACTACGGTTTTGATTTCGCCTTCAGTATTTTCGGCCTCATCTGTCAGTAATTCCTCACACAATTCGGTAGTAATTCCCAGAATGGCTTTTTGGCGTTCCAGTTTATCGTTAATATCGATGGCCTTTTCCAGTTTCTTTTTGGCTTTTTTACCAACTGTCTTTTTGAGGTCTGAAAGATCTTGAGGAGGAGTAAAGGTCAGTTTCTCCTTGCCCACCTCTTTCTGTAATTTTGCTTGCAATTCAAGCAGAGGCTGAACGGATTCGTAAGCAAAATCCAAGGCTTCAACGATCTCCTTTTCAGAAACGTCTTTGCTTTCTCCCTCAACCATGACGATGGCATCTTGCTTGGCAACGACAAATAAATCGAGGTCGCTTTCTTCCAGATCAGCTGGAGAAGGGTTAACTACAAACTCTCCATTGATTCTACCGACGTTAATTCCGGCAACTGGCGAGACATAGGGAATATCCGATATAAAAAGAGCAGCAGATGCTCCCAACATTGAAGCGACGATGGGATTGGATGTGTCATCGTAGCTCAGGACAGTCGCGATAACCTGGGTTTCGCGTGAGAAACCCTCTGCAAAAAGTGGTCTGAGTGGCCGGTCAATAATTCTGGAGGCCAGTACTTCGTGTTCGGAGGGCATCCGTTCTCGTTTGACAAACCCGCCTGCGATTCTTCCCTGGGAATATGTTCTTACCTGGTATACGCAGGTAAGCGGAAAGAAGTCCATGTCGCTATCTTTGGTTTCTGTGGTGGCCGCGACCAAAACAACAGTTTCACCATAAGTTACCATCACGGAACCGTTGGCTTGTTTTGCAATATGGTCGGTTTCCAGAACCAGTTTTTTGCCAAAATATTCTGTTTCTATTTTTTTCATAAGTATAATTATTTAGTATTTAATGTACAGGATTCGCACAAATCACCTGCTTCACGCAAAATTGCCGATTCTCAGATGCATTATAAGGTGGAGTAATGATTGAATGCGGTTTTTGAGAGATAAATTCCCAAACTTTGAGAGCGATGGTGGCTAATCTGCTGTGGTTTTGTGGGAATTTGAAGGAGTGAAGCAGGAGTTGAAAGTTCTGCATGAAATGATCTCTATTGGTTTCGCGTCCGAGAACGAATTTGGTTCCGGTACGCGACGACAAAGTATTACTTCCTGATTCCAAGGTCCTTGATCAGTTCACGATACTGGCTGATGTCTTTGCTTTTCAAATACCCCAACAATCTTCGCCTGCTTCCTACAAGCTTCATCAAGCCTCTTCTTGAGTGATGGTCATGTTTATGGGTTTTGAAATGCTCTGTCAGAAGTTTGATTCTTGAGGTCAACAACGCGACTTGCACTTTTGTTGATCCTGTATCATTTTCGTCTTTGCCGTACTGTTTAACGATTGCTTTCTTGTCTTCTACTGTTAACATGTCTTTCTCCTATCCAGCATTTGATTATATAAACACTTTCTCAGGGCTAAATCTGCAACCGGCATCCTGGCTGAATTCAAGATTTCCGGTGGCAACTAGCTCTCCGCTCTGAGTTGTGGCAATTGCTTTGGAAATTCGTTCTTTCGGACTAAAAGAACGTTCAGTGTCAAGAGGAACAGGAATGGTTCTACCTTGACTGATGTGTTTGAGCAAGATGGTCGAACTAATCTCAACATCGTGCCAATCAGATAAAATATATTTTGGATCAATGAACTTTCTTTGTAAATCGCTTTTATCCATTTTTTTTGCTCTCTCAAGAGCCAGCGCATTGTTTTCAACAAAAAAAGCACCACTGGCCAATCGGGTCAAATCTTTTAAATATGCACGTGTACCGAGTTTTTTAGCAATATCGTCAACCAAAGTCCTGATGTAAGTTCCCTTGGAACATTTTACTTCAAATGTAATTTCCGGAAAATGTAACTCGATTAATTTTATTGCATAAATGGATATTTGCCGCGGTTTTCGCTGGATGGTTTTTCCCTCCCTGGCGTATTCATACAGTTTTTTGCCGTTAATTTTGATGGCTGAATACATCGGGGGAATTTGCTCAGACTCTCCCAAAAAAGACTGCAGACAATTCATGACTGCTTCCATATTGCAATTGTCCGGAATTGGCACGGTAGAGATATCACCTTCTCTATCCAGAGTGGTAGAGGTAGCTCCCAAATGAGCCACGGCTTCGTATACCTTGTCATCCAGATTACAATAAGGGATCAGCTTGGTGTATTTACCCAGGAATAAGGGAAGCACTCCCTTGGCCAGGGGGTCCAGGGTGCCGATATGACCAATTTTATTCTCACCGGTTAGTTTTTTGATTTCTTTGATCACCCCGTTGGACGTTATCCCTTCCGGTTTAAAGATATTTATAATTCCGTTCAATGTAACCGCTCTGTATTATGACGTCATCTCGGGAAAAAGGTTTTCCAGATCGAGATTTACCGATTTATCATAACCAGGAATCTTCAGTTCCTTTTCGGTTAATGTCAGATCGTCTTCTGTTAAGATTCTCTCACTGTCTTTATAGGAGATATTGTACTCACCTTCTATCGCAGCCGAGTCATATTCTTTTGCGTTTTCAACAACCGCTTCATTTTTGCTCCGATAGGCAGCAAAAGCCTTATCGCCATGCTTTTTGCGCATCATTTCGAGTGTAATATATGGAGATAAAGCTAAACCTGTAGCGTTATTGCCTCCAAAGCCCTTGGAGTTAATCAGGGCGCCATCCAGTTTTGCGGGATCGATTTCCACATGATCCTGGTTTAATGACAAATTACTGCGGTGAACATCCTCGGGAATACTGTCCAGCGTGAATATCCCGGGAATCCAACCATGCTTCCAAGTACCTAAGGCAGCCATTAACTGATCCCCTGATGCTGGAGTGAGCGGGTGACCCAAGTAGCATTTGACGGCGGCAATAGGCCAGTGGCTTATTCCAAAAGCTTTGGCCACTTCGTTTAAACCCCGAGATTCCGTCGTTCTGTTCAAAGGCGTGCCGGAGCCGTGTGCCAGCACAAAACTGCCCTTCTGTAACGATTTACTCCCCAGAATTGCTCTCAATCTACCCGCGGCCTTTGCCAGTGTCACAAAATTACCAATACCCGGGGAGGAGATCGATTTCTTGAATCCATCCGCCTTGATAAACACATCCGCGACAGAGCCGTGGACTTGTGCGCCTAATTCCATGGCCAGGTCATCATCAAAAAGAACAACAAATTGCGAAGATTCTGAAAGGGTAAAACCCATGTTTTCGCCAAAAGGTCGGCAGGACCTGGCTCTGTCCTCATGGGTGACATAATCACTATCGGAGAAACTCAAGAGTCTGGAATCGTCAGCCAGCGCTCCCATAGCTTTGTAGCCGTCTAATATTTCCGGTAAAATAGGAGCTTCGGCATTACCCACAATAGCAACCCTGCGTCTTCCTGATTGAATTTCCTTGATTGCAAGTTCCAGATTATAAAGAAAGGTAGCGCAAGCTGCTATCTGAGTTCCGGTATGTCCGGCATTTCCAATGACATAGGCATTGATAAAATTGGAAGGCATGTCCACAAGACTTAAGGGCAGGTAGCGGGAAGAAGTCCTCTTGCCGGTCACCAAAGCCTTCATTAGACCGCCACCACCATTATCATCCATTTGTCCATGGCCGCTGCCGGCATATACTCCAATTTGATCAGGGTGCACTGCCTGTCTGATTATATCCCAATCAATTCCCATCGAATTTAAAGCGTCCCAGGCACTGAAAATGGACATTTGCAGTCCACGTGGATGATTGACGGCGTTGTAGAAACTGCCTGGCTCAAAACCTGTGGGAAGTTGCCCGGCAGTTTTAACCTGCATCTCTTTATAGTCCTGAACATAGACTTCAAGATCCCCTTCGATGCTCACTTCAATAACCTGATCATCGCTTGTTGAATCGGTAATGTACCAATTACCAGGAATATGCTTGGGCAGGTCACGCTTGGCCAGGGTAAATCTGATAGGTTCTCCGGAAAGGCCGGTCGTGGTTATCTTAACGTTAAGCTTAACGTTATCAACATCGAACAGTTGTGGAATGATCTTTCTCAGAAGTGTGTTGCGAAGAATGGCACTGCCGAATCGTGCTTCGACCTGATCCGGTTTTATCGCCTGACCTTTGTCATCAACCAGCTTGCCATTGCTCTTTTTCACCATCCCCATCAGTGTTGCCAGTCCCAGTAAAGTTTTTTGCTTCTGATCAGCATTCAAGTTTTCGATGATCATTCGCTTATAGCCGTGATGAAAAGAGCTGCGGCCGGCTGAGTTTATTCCTCCGAATCCAACAATTACAGGTAGATGTGACACAGTTTCTCCATGTGCTTGTAACCGGTCCGACACCAAGCATTTTCCCCCGCCGACATGCAACACCGGTTAAGATTTATCACTCCCTATCCTCTTCTTTCCGTGCCTTTAGAAGGCTTTTAGCAATGATTCACCAAATCCCCGTGAAAACCCGGAGGTTGTGAAGTTGCAATTTTTAAAGGCTAGCAGTTGATTTCCAATTTCATCAACCCAAAAAGTATTTGACGGAGTTCGGGTTCATCTTCTAAATTTGTTAATGTTTCGCAAAATTGAGGACAGTCTCAAAGCAAAAATGCGGAAAAAGCGATTGACAAAAAAAATCGTATTAGATAAAAATTAAAGTTTAGTAACAAATTGGGCCAGTAGCTCAGCAGGTTAGAGTACATCCCTGATAAGGATGGGGTCGGTGGTTCGAGTCCACCCTGGCCCACCAACCAGTTACTAGCGACATTATCTACTGAAATCACGGCTTATAGGTTAGGGGGATTAGCTCAGTTGGCTAGAGCGCCTGCCTTGCAAGCAGGAGGTCACCGGTTCGACTCCGGTATCCTCCACCAATACCGCATAAATCGGTATCCATAGGCGCGTAGCTCAGTGGGAGAGCACTACCTCGACACGGTAGTGGTCGACGGTTCAATCCCGTCCGCGCCTATACTAAAGTCAATAGTTCATACACCATCAAAAAGGGGGAAAAACATAGCCCAGCAAAAACGAAGAAAGTTTGTGAAAGAGGAGAAAACCCGCGTTAACGAAGCGATCCGAGCTAGATCAGTCAGGGTGATTGATGAAGATGGAGGTCAACTGGGTATCTTGGATATCCAAGAGGCTTTGGAAGCTGCTGACGATAAAGGATTGGATTTGGTGGAAGTTAGCGGAAAATCGGACCCTCCTGTTTGCAGAATCATGGACTACGGTAAGTTCAAGTATCAGCAAAGCAAAAAGCAGCACGATGCTAAAAAGAAGCAGGCAGTTATTCGTATTAAAGAGATCAAGCTTCGGCCAAAAACCGAAGAGCATGATTTTAATTTTAAATTAAAGCATGCGATTGGTTTTTTAAAAGATGGGAACAAAGTGAAAGTCACCTTACAATATCGTGGACGAGAAATGGCTTTCACCCAATTAGGTATTGAACTATTAGAACGTTTTGCCTCGGCAGCGGATGAGGTTGGAGAAGTTGAAACAAAACCTCGCGCTGAAGGGCGCACCACATTTATGGTGCTTGCACCGAAAAAAGAGAAACAATAATGGCTGGATATAAATTAAAGACTAAAAGCTCAGCAAAAAAAAGGTTTAAGTTTACTGGTTCCGGAAAAATCAAGCGGAAAAAAGCCAAGCTGAGTCACATTCTGACCAAAAAAGATCAGAAGATGAAACGTAACCTGCGTTCCAGCGGTCTGATAGACAAAGCAGATGTCCCCTCTGTAAAGCGTATGATGCCATACGCCAATTAATCGCTTAATTGAATCGCAGAGATTAAAAACGACAATATAAAACATAGTTTACCAGAGAATTAGTCATGGCAAGAGTAAAACGGGCTGTACACGCCAGAAAAAAGAAAAAGTCATATTTCAAGGCAGCCAAGGGGTACAGAGGCGGTCGAAGCAGACTGCTGAGAACGGTTAAGGAAGCAGTCGACAGAGCACGATGTTATGCTTACAGGGATCGAAAAAATAAGAAAAGAGAATTTAGGTCTCTGTGGATTATCAGAATTAACGCTGCTGCGAGAATTTGCGGATTAACTTACAGCAAAATGATTCATGGTCTTAAGCTTGCCGGCATCGAAATGGATAGAAAATCACTGGCGGATCTGGCGATTTTTGATTTTGACGGTTTTAAAAGTATGGCTGAAGCCGCCAAGGCAAAGCTTTAGAGTAAACAAAAAGCGTATTTGAAAAGGCGACTAATCGTGATTAGTCGCCTTTTTTGTTTGGTCTGCTTGGTTTTCTTCATCCCTTTCCCTTCTTTTCTTCACATCAATCATTCGATTTACAATTTCCAATTGAGCTTTTAAGGCAAAGATTTCGATTTCCAGTTTTTGCTTTCTGAGTGAAGGTTTGGACTTATCTATCAGCTCTCCCAGGGTTGTCTCTCCTTCAAAATAGGCTCCGGCCTTGTCAATCAGTTGTTTTGAAGTGGTTACTCCACCGTTGATGAGCCTTGAAAGCTTTGCAATATCCGCTTCAAGTCCTTTTTTTGTCATTTTCATGGGGTTATCTGGTTGATCCTTTTTGAAGGAAAATTGTCCATTGGATAAATGTACAGTCTGATCTCAATGCAGTGTTACATCTGTACCTGTTTTGGGCAAGAGTGTGCTCCAGCCGATCTGCGGAAAATCCCTTGGCTGCTTGGTCATCAAGAAATCTACTTGAAAGAAGGGATTGGGATCGATACTATTTTCAAAGAATTTTAGAACGTTGCTGCTAAAATCTAACCTGGTTTGTCACTATTCTTTTTTTCATTTGTTGTATCGGAATCACACCTATGTATGAGCATATTAAAGAACTGGAAGAAAAAATCGGAGTCGAGAGCGCCAAGATAAAAGAACTTCGAACCGAAGTCGCAAAAGCGGTTATAGGGCAGGAGTATATGATTGAAAGACTGGTCATAGGTCTTTTAACCGGTGGTCACATACTTTTGGAAGGTTTGCCCGGACTGGCAAAAACGCTGGCTGTCAATTCTTTGGCAAGTACCATGAAAGCCAAATTCAGGAGAATTCAATTTACACCGGATATGCTGCCGGCAGACTTAATTGGTACCAATGTTTTTAATCCCAAGGAGGGCACTTTTACGCCTAAAAAAGGACCTGTCTTTGCTAATATCATATTGGCAGACGAGATAAACAGAGCCCCCGCCAAGGTACAGAGCGCATTGCTGGAGGTCATGCAGGAAAAACAGGTATCTCTTGCCGGTACCACCTATCCGTTAGACAAACCGTTCCTGGTGCTTGCCACTCAAAATCCCATAGAACAGGAAGGTACATACCCATTGCCCGAAGCCCAGGTAGACCGCTTTATGATGAAATTGAAAATTTCATATCCAAGTAAGGATGAAGAGCGACAGATCGTTAACAAGGTGACTTCTTTTGATCAAAAGGCAGATTTAAAACAGATTTTATCACCAGACGAAATTTTAAAAATGAGGGAGATGATCGAGGACATCTATATTGATGATAAGATCAAGGACTATATTGTTGACCTTGTTGATGCTTCCAGGCATCCATCAGAATACGGTCTGTCCGTGTTGGATCAGCTGATAGAAATTGGTGCTTCTCCCAGGGCAACTATTACCCTCGCGATTGCGGCAAAAGCTTATGCATTCCTGCAAGGTAAAGGATTTGTCTCTCCCCAGGATATAAAAGTTGTCGCTCCGGATGTTTTAAGGCATCGAATCATGATCTCTTACGAGGCTGAAGCAGAAGAAAAAACTTCGGATGATATTGTTCAGAATTTACTATCGGAAATACCGGTCCCATAAATAATTTGAGATTGAAATTCAGGAAAGACAGCTGATATAGTTGAAGTTGATTTTTGCTTAATGAATCAATCTTCCGCTTTGGGAAGGATCACCATTTAAACGCGTTTTACAGGGATCTTATGAACAAAGTATCAGTGCTTTCCATGCTGATTGTTGTTTTAAACAGCCTTTTAGGGAATGTTTTCGCTGAAGAAAAAACTATTATCGACAGGAAGAACATTTACGGGGGAAAAACGGTCCAAATCTTATTTTCGGAGGTCGATCAGAATCTAACGGCTTACAAGATTGTTGAGTATTTCAATTTGAGGGGTGATCTAAGAAAGAAAGTTGTCTACAGAAGGTTGACGACGTTTAATGATCTCAAGATTGATAAGGTAACAGAATTGTATGCTCACGATGGCACCATGCAAAGTGTCGAAGTATCAATCGATGCTGAGAAAGTTAAAGAAACAGGTATTGCGAGAATCAAAACACATTTCTTCCCCGATAAATCCATAAAAAGGAAAGAAATATTTTATGGTAAAAGCGATTTTGATGACCAGATCTATAGCAAATCGGTGGATTATTTCAATTACAGTGGCGCTAAAGTAAGAACCGAGTTTTTTCTCATCAAAGAAGAATCTATACGAACCGGATACACAAAACTGGTGCTTTCCTATTTCGGAGGTAAGCTTATCAAGGAGGAATTCCTTGAATAAAAAGATTACACGGGTTGTATTAACTGCAGTTGTCAAAACGAAGTATCTCATAATGAGCAGCTAGCAGATAGAACCATACAAAAAGGTTGTGCAATGACTGAGGGTGTGAAGGATACAAACATGGTTGAAGTGGAAATTAAAACAGCCCATTTTCGCTATGCAGCGAAGCGCTGGGGGAACAAAAAGGGACAGAAAATACTAGCCTTGCACGGCTGGCTGGATAATGCCGCAACCTTCGATCATTTAGCCCCACTCTTGCCTGAAGTTGATCTTGTTGCTTTGGATTTTCCCGGACATGGATTTTCAGCTCATAGACCT
>JAKSDL010000772.1 GCA_022360105.1 Pseudomonadota bacterium | reverse complement strand
GGATGATTTGACCCACGGAAAGCCGGGCATTCTTTCCATGGCTAACGCCGGACCTGGCACAAACGGAAGTCAGTTCTTTATCACACATGTTCCTACTCCCTGGCTTAATGGAAACCATACCGTTTTTGGCGAAGTGATCGGAGATGAAGATCAGACCGTGGTAAACGACATCAGAATGGGCGACACCATCAAGAAAGTAACTTTTGAAGGGGATACGCAGGCTGTACTAGATAATGCAAGTGATAAGGTTAATCACTGGAACGCTGTGATGGGATAATCCAAGGCCGGGTTTGGAGGGGAAATCCCCTCCAAAAACTGTGACTTAATCTCTATTTCCACCAAGCAAACTGAGCAGTAAGAGGAAAAGGTTCAGAATGTCGAGGTAAAGAGACAATGTTGCAGAAATATACTCGTCAGTTGGATACCTTCTTAAAATATTCGATGTATCATAAAGAATAAATCCGCTGAAGAGGAATACACCGGCTGCTGAATAAATGAAGGATAATCCGGAACTCTTAAAGATAAAAGCATTTAGAAGCCCACCAATTATCAAAACAATCAATCCAACCGAAAGCATCCCACCAAGGAATGAAAAATCTTTCTTGGATATAATTGTGTAAGCAGACAATCCCACAAATACTATACCTGTCAATACCAAAGCGTTAACGATAGTAGCTTGAGTGTATGCCAGTAATACAGGGGCAGTGGTAATTCCTGTCAATATCGTGAAGCCGAACAGGGCGACTAAGCCCAGGGTCTCTTTCTTTCTTGCCCAAAAAGCAAAAAAGATCACGCCAATTTGAGCAATAAAAAAGAAGATACGATTGGCCCATACAAAATTCAAAAATTCCGTATCTCTCAATGTCATCCAGGAAGCAGCTGCCGCCATAAATATACTGATTGAAAGCAAACCGTAGATTTTTCTTAAAAAAGCCATTCGTTCCGGAACAGACGCTTGTGCTGCAGGAACCGGTTGAGCATAATTAGGCATTGATTGCATAAATAATCTCCACTATTAATTAGTTGAATTTATGTTACGACAGGTCGCATGATGCACCAATCATCACAGATTCGTCGTTCATCCATAGTTAATATCATATTGAAGATATGATATCATGGCAAGTCCCAAACCGGGAGGTAATTAGTTGAATTTAAATGTAAAAAATATGTTAAAGCATAATTAAAAAGGATAAAGAAATACCATCTGAATTTGGGTGGAACCGGTCGCCAGGGAGTCATCACCCAATTCTCCTTCTCCGGAAATCCTAATGATTTGGAGTCCAAATCCAAGAGTTTCTATGAAGTAATAGGTCGCTCCAGTACCAAGAATATACCCATAATCGTCTGATGTATAAGCAAATTCATCACCCTTGTGAATTGCTGAAGAAATCATGGCCAGTCCGCCCATCAGGTAGGCATCGAGTTTTGAACGTTCTTCATAAGCTCTTGCCCTGTAAACCAGATAAAATGAATTGGCCCGCAGTCTCTGTTCAGGGGATTTATCCTCGTTCAATCCGTGCATGGTGTTTACCCCTAAACGAATCGTTCCAAAATCCAGAAAAAGGTCAAATTTATCCACCTCGCCATTGCCTCCCGAGTCGTCATAGTCGGAGGCGTGAGGTGAATTTCTATATGCTGCGGCCAGCCCGGCTGTCCAGCCAAATCCACCACCTTCCTGGGCATAACAATCCTTGCTCATGCTGACACAGGACAGGGCAAGCATGCTGATAGTCGTCACTATTTTGGAGATGATCGCTTTTTTCCGGAGAAGAAATTTTATCCTCACGATTAATTTCCGTTCAGTTTGTGGTGAGAAATCAAAGACCTTTTGATACTTCGCATTGTTTCCGAACCGGGAATCTGGAAAAATCGAAGATAACCTACGGATACCTTTCTATTACCCGATGTTTAGCCACTAAATCAAGATCTAGATACCATGATATATGTTAACAATTTAGGAATGCACTTTGGACAGCAAATCTTGTTTGAAGATGTCACATTCCAACTGAACAAGGGAAATCGATATGGGCTGGTTGGGGCTAATGGTTCCGGAAAGTCCACCCTGTTGAAGATTTTATCAGGCGAAGCACAGGCAGAATCGGGTGAAATCAGCTACCCTTCTTCAATTAAATTTGGAGTATTAAACCAGGATCATTTTTCGTTTGATAACACGGCCATCCTGGATGTGGTGTTAATGGGAAAACCACAACTCTGGGGGGCGTTACAAAAAAAGAAAAAGCTTATCGAGGCAGGAGATCTTTCTGAAAAAGGAGGTGAACAACTGGCAGAACTCGAAATGGCAATCGGTGACCAGGGAGGATATAACGCAGAATCCGACGCATCCATGCTGCTTGCGGGGTTGGGAATTACAACGGAAAAACAGAGGGATTTGCTCAATACGCTTTCCGGTGGATACAAACTGAGGGTGCTGCTGGCACAATGCCTGTTCAGCGAACCGGATTTTTTGCTTCTGGATGAGCCCACCAACCACTTGGATTTGATGTCCATTATCTGGCTGGAATCCTATCTTTGTGATTTCAAGGGAACCTGTCTGATTATCTCTCATGATCAGACGTTTTTGAATCATATCTGCACTCACGTCGTCGATATCGACTTTGAAACCATTAAAGTCTATACGGGGAATTATCAGGAGTTCCTGGAAGCCAAGGCCCTGGATGCATTGCAAAAGGAGAAGGAAATTGCTCAACAGGAGAAAAAGAAGGAGGATCTCCAACAGTTCATCACCAGGTTTAAGGCAAAAGCCACCAAAGCCCGGCAAGCAAATAGCAAGGCTAAACAGCTGGATAAGATGGAAGATATTGTGATTAAGCGTTCCTCACACGTGTCGCCCGGGTTTGCTTTTGATATGATCCGGCCTTCCGGGAAGCTGGTTTATGAGGTTAAGAATCTCTCCAAATCGTTTGGAGACCTCACTGTTTTAAAAGACATATCATTTAAGATGGAACGTGAAGAAAAGCTGGCTGTGATCGGTGTGAACGGTATTGGAAAATCCACTCTCCTTAAAATTCTGGCCCAGCAACTTGAACCCAGTGTCGGTGAGGTCATAGTAGGTCATGAAGTTCAGCCTGGTTATTGCCCTCAGGATCATCATGAGATGATCAAGGAAGGATCGACCCCCTACGAGTGGCTTTATTCCTTTTCACCAGGGGAAACTATCGGAACCATCAGGGGATTGCTCGGTAGAGTATTAATTCAGGGAGACGACATTAAAAAAGCCACGGAATCCTTGAGTGGTGGAGAATCAGCACGGTTGATCTTTTCCAAAATTATGATGCAAAAACCAAACCTGTTGCTGCTGGATGAACCAACCAACCATATGGACATCGAATCTCTGGAAGCTCTGAGCATAGCCTTGCAAAATTACAAGGGCAGCATTGTGTGTGTGAGTCACGATAGAAGATTCATCGAACAAT
>JAKSDL010000750.1 GCA_022360105.1 Pseudomonadota bacterium | reverse complement strand
TCCCAGGAGTCGGACCTTGAGTTTTCCGGCTACCTGGAAAATACCCTGACGGCTGACGAAAACAAGGCTCAGGACAAAACGTTGATCGCAAATGAAACCCGGGTAAGACTGAACATCAAAAACAGCTATCGGGAGAAGGGCGATTTCAGCGTCTCAATTGTCGGCAACCGCTATGCGGGAAACAAGTCGATTAACTTGCTTGATTATTTACCGGAAGAGGAAGCTCAACGTTTTAGTGATCCGGTGGAAATTGAAAAAACCAACGACTTGTGGTTTCAGGAAGCATATGGATCATTGTATTTCGGACGGACAACAATCAGGACGGGAAGACAGAAATATTACACCGGAACCGGCTATGCCTGGAATCCGACCGACCTTTTTAATTGGAAGGATGTGTTGGATCCTGCATATGAAATAGAAGGTCTGGACAGTATTTTTCTGTCGCGCGGGTTTTTCGAAGATAGTTCGTTGTCGCTCTACTATTCCTTCGGAACCAGTCAAGATCGGAAGGATAGAGAGGTCTCAACTTCGGATGAAGGTGACTTTCAGGTGAAGCTTAAAACCGGATTTTCATCCTGGGAAGTGGCATTACACTACACCGACGTGAGAAAGTCATTTTATGACTATGAAGGTGTCATCAGTGGTTCGGTGGCGCTGGAGGATATAGCAAGGCAAATCCGATGGCGTCTTACCGCTTTGGAAATCAGTGGAGAAATCCTTGGTCTGGGTGTGCACGCCGAAGGCGGTTCATATGTTTTAGAAGAGGACGATGAAGAAGAGGAATTGCCGGATGAATTGAAAAATCACGACAAGTACCTTGTCGGAATTGACTATACCTTTGAAAGCGGATTGTATCTGATTCTGGAGTATTATTTTGAAGGGCTTGGGGAAAGCGATCACGAGGAATATACTTTAAACCAAAGGATGGCGTATCTATCAGGCGAATTGGATTCACTCGGCAAAGACAATTACTACTTCGGAGCAAGCTATCCGCTGACCGATTTTTCTACATTGGCACTTTATGTGATTGCCAACGCCAATGACTCTTCGGTTGTGGCAAACCCCTGGTTTACCTGGGTTGCCGATGACGAAATCACTCTCAACATCTCTGCTCAAATCCCGGGCGGAGAGGAAGAAAGTGCCATCGGCAGGTCGGGATCGGCACTGTTCTGCCGAATTAACTTTAGTTTTTAACCAAAAGATATGAATGGTGTTAAACCAGGCCTTCCTAACGAGAAATCACAGGTTGGATTCCAAAATTTGACGATCACTCATTAAAATTCAGACCCAGCGAAAAGCACAAACCTTTCTGCCAGGAAAACAAGTGCTTTTCGCGGAATTCTTTCCATAAAACAATAAACTTCCAGCCTTTATCCGATATTTTCACTCACACTGCCGACCTTCCGCTTTGTAAGAATACAATCCGCATTTGGAAAAATCGGATGTAGCTTCATATTCTCTTAGGCGATACGGGAGTTGATACCACCCCCAGGCAACCAAAGAAAAAGAGGACCGTTCAGCATTCCTGTTTCCGACTAATCCATGAAGTCGATTTTTTTTCAACTTTCGACAGTTTTGACAGTGGTAAACGGTATTTTTGGTCTTTACTAAATAAAATCTGACGTATTTGGTAACAACAACTTAAACCAATAGCTAGTAATATCTTTTAAATCAGTCTATTAGGAAGAAAAATGATCCTGAGATAATAAGGGAACTCCTTTTGCAGTTGAGCAAAAACTGGAAGGCGGGGCGATTTGTGAGTGTTACTTTTTGAATAGTTTTTTTGGAGCGAAGCAATGAAAAAGAGTTACAAAATGAAGATGGGAGCTTTACTAGTCTCGCTTTTTATCTCCCTTGGTACCACCATTAGCATTTCAGCAGCTGAAGTTTGCCCTGCAGGTGATGAGATTTTCACGGCGCTTTCTTTCGAGCCGAATGAGCTGGAAGGGATTGTGCCTTTGGGTGAGCGTGGAGGTTCCCATGTCTTGCCGGTTAAGCATATGTATTTCCGATTAAAGCCGATACAAGTGGCAGCCGGCGATCCGGAACAGTGGGTTTATGCAACAATAAGAGCTATGCGTGATGTGCGAATTATTGCTGCGACTTACAATACCCAAAATGAAGACTATGACCTGCATATGATCTACCGTGACGGTACGGATACCTGCTCCGATATTCGGCTATATTTTAGTCATTTACAGGAATTGTCTCCTGCCCTGACCGCTGAGATTGGGCAAAGGTTTAACGATGAAACCGAATATACAGCAATGGGCAGCGATCGTACCATTGGTCTCAGTTTTGATGTCAATGCTGCTGAAATCATCGGTTTTGCAGGGGGTACAGTGAGTTCTTTTGATATAGGCTTAATCGATTTACGCAAACCACGTGTGGGGTTTGTTAATCCCGATCGATACTCATATGATGCAATTCTTGATATGGTGGATGATGCGCAAGAGCAACTCCAGCTGACCGATGAAGAAGTAGATTTAATGCTTTCCATTGTGCCGCGTGGGAATCGTCAGCATTGTTTCATAAGATACTTTCCCCAGGGGTTGTATCAGATACAAAAAGCTATGCTTTATGCGGGTGATCCATGGATGCCTCACCCGGCTCAATCATGTGGCAGTCACATGCAGGATGTGCCTGACACAGCCGCTGGTAATTGGTTTCTCGATGCGACCGGACATCAAAGTAATGTTGAAGACAGGTCTATCTCAATTGGTCCCCACTGGGCAAAACCCGATGAGATGATTGTATTCTCCTTAACCAAACTCGATAATCAATCAAATTTTGGAGTTGTAGATGGAATTCCATACACAGCGGCTTATCACCTTATGTTTCCCAAGAATGCGGGATTTATCAATAGAAGACCTGAGGCAGTGGTAAAAGGCGATGTGTATTGTTACGAAGGTCTGTTTTATTTAGACGGGCAGCTTCTGCCAGGGATTTTTCTCGTCGAGTTGCTTGACATCGGGCTGGGCCAACTGAAAATCGAGTACATCGACAATGTTGCGCAGTGCAACGCCCTTCAAACCTGGCAATTCAGCAATAGTGCCCAGATTTTGTATCGATAAGCCATAAAACTGAATCAGTTGACAGTACGCCAAAGACTTGCTGTCGCTGGAATTATTGCAGTAAAAGGCAGAAAACGAAAAACGAGACGGAATGAAAAGGAGATGTTGAATTGAAGGATTCGTTTTCCTGTTAAGGTGCAAGAACCTGGGATTGGACATTTCAGGTTCTTGCTGCGTTTATCAAACCCTGATTTGGGATAAGACCCCTCCGTCTACGATAATGCTTTGACCTGTTACATAGCTACTTGCCGAACTCGCCAAAAACAGTGCTGCACCGGTCAGTTCGTCAATGTTTCCGGATCTTCCCATGGGAATTAATGATTTGAGTCGGTCTTCCATTGCCGGGTTGTTAGCAATATCGGAGGTCATGTCCGTTTCAAAAAAACCCGGGCAGATAACGTTAACCCTGATTTTCTTTCGCGCCCATTCAACAGCCATTGATCGCGTGATCTGTAAAACAGCCCCTTTGCTCGCGCAATAGCTACCAGTCGCGGGGATTACAGAGTGAGCGCAAATTGAAGCGATGTTAATTATTGAACCTCCCCTGTTTTTTTGCAACTTGTAGTAAGCCTGGGAAGTGTGGATCAGACCTTTTAGATTTGTCGAGAAAAGCTCATCCACTTCCTCCTCTTTTATCTGACTCATCGGTGTTTTGGCTGTCAGCCCCGCATTGTTGATCAAACAATCCAACCCCCCGGTTGCTTCAGCGGATTTTTTGATGACCTCCTGCACTTGTTCTTTGTTGCGGTTGTCAAGAATTTCACCTTTAATGCCCGCTTCACCCATCCAGGAGATAGACTCCGGGCTTCTGCCGGTTCCGATCACCTGTGCCCCTGAATCTTTAAACCCAAGTGCCAGTGCTTTGCCAATGCCTCTGCTGGCTCCGGTGATAAATACACTTTTATTTTTTACTGAAAATAGATCCATTCCAATTCCCGATTAAATGATATTTTTTTGCTTCCACTCTCTCAGTTGTTCTTCGCTGTATCCTGTTTCCCTCAGGATTTGATTGGTTTGCTCTCCCTTTTGCGGGGGGAAGTCCCTATATGTACAGGGAGTTTTCGAAAAATGAAAGGGAGAACCAATCATTGTAACCTCTCCGACGGCATCATCCTGCATGCTGATGATCATGTTTCTGTCTCGCAAATGAGGATCCAGCATGGCTTCTTCCAAGGTATTTACAGGCGAAATACAGCTTAGTTTTTGTTCGAATAGATCATGCCAATCTTCCCGGGGTTTTGTGGCAAACAATTCACTTAGCAGTTCTTTTCCTTTATCCCGGTTGTTCAGGATTGTTTCCAGCCATTCCGGTTTGTTGATCGTTTCCAGGAAGTTTTTCAAAAAAGGTCTTTCAAGCGGAGCAAAAATGATAAATTTCTCATCCTTGCATTTATAAACATGATAATTTGGCAACAAACCACTGAGAACGGTTTTGCCTTCACTTTGTTTTTCTCCACCTTGCAGCAGTCCCAACGGCAGACTTTGAAAGCTCATGGCCCCATCAAGCAGGCCCACGTCCAAAAATTGTCCCGTCTTGTTTCTTTCTTTATAAAACAAAGCCGCTAAAATCGATATCAATGCAATATAAGCTCCCCCACCAATATCTGCCATTTGAAATCCAGGTATTTGGGGTGTGCCATCTATTGAACGGTTTTGATTTAGCAATCCGGTATAAGCCAGACAATT
>JAKSDL010000826.1 GCA_022360105.1 Pseudomonadota bacterium | reverse complement strand
TTGGCATCATCCCGATTCTGTTGATAGATCAGAACTGAATCAACAACAGTGGAAAAGATCATCAGAGGTGAAAACAGAATGCAGGCGCCGACCAAGATCTTGGTTCTTAATCTAATATCTCTCTTTTTTATAGTCATCTTCTTTTTTTAGGATGGACATTGTTGATTGGCAGCTACAATAAATAGCCCAGTTTTTCCAATTAAATTGTCGATGTAGAGCTTGTCATCCTTGAATAAACCTGTCCTTAACCTGACCGGGGAAATCCGGAATCCGGGTCCATATTAACAGTTGGCAAAGCTGTTACGATCCATCCCGGAAGAATTAAGCGGTGATAGTTGAATCGATTCCCCACCTGAACCGAGCGATTTCCTTCAAAGCCAATAAAGCGGATGGTGCTTGGAACGTATTTACTGAAAACTTAAGTGAAATAGTGACATTTCTTCAGTTTCAAGATTTATTATACTAACTAACTCACTGGTTGCTAACCCCTTTTTACTATTGCCTTATGGAGCTCGGTGGGGAGGGCTGATCCGAACCGACCCCGAATCTAATTGATCCGGGACCGGTTGGAGGAGAGAGAAAAATGACAAAAGATTTAGCTGGTAGCGCTATTCGGTTGTTTGGCTTTAAACTGCTGACGAATATACTTGATAATCGGAGGTGCCACCAGACTGAGACCTGTGATGATCCATAAAGCAATGGAAATGGGAGACTCATAAAAAGTGGAGTACTCACCATAGCTGTAGGTCAATGCTCTTCTGAAATTCACTTCTATCAAGTTACCCAGCACCAATCCCAACACAAGCGGGGCAATGGGGAATCCGGTTTTTCTCATAAAAAACCCTACCACACCAAATACCAGCATCAGAATCAGATCAAATTCACTACCATTGATGACATAAACACCAACGATACTGAGCACCGCAATCAACGGCATGAGAATCCATCGCGGAATCTGCAGAATTTTTGCAAGAATGCGTACCAACGGCAGGTTCAGAAAGATCAACACCAGGTTACCAATGAACATGGATGCAGCCACACCCCAAAAGATATCGGGACTATCTGTCAACATGGTTGGTCCGGGCATCACACCCAGGGTTATCAATGCTGCCAGCAACACTGCCGTGGTTTCACTTCCGGGAACTCCCAGCACCAGCAACGGGATAAAAGAACCGACAGCTGACGAGTTATTGGCTGATTCAGGTGCGGCAATACCGCGCAAATCCCCTTTGCCAAAATTACCTTCTTCTCCGGCCATCTTTTTTTCCGTGTTATAGGCCAGGAAGCTGGCGATGGTGGCACCGGCTCCCGGTAACACACCTACAAAAAAGCCGGTTAGGCAACTGCGGAGAATACCGGCGGCGGCGTCTTTAAGCTCTTTGAAGGTAAGAAGCACCCTGCTTAAAGATGCAACTTTTTCTTTGACGTTATGTTTAGCCTCGGAAACGAACAGCAAAAGTTCTCCGATGGCGAAAATGCCGATGACCACCACAATGAAGTCAATACCGTCATCCAGCTCATGAAGTCCGCCGGTAAACCGCCGCATACCGTCGAAGCTTAATTCATCAATACCGACAGTGGCGATGGCTAGCCCAAGAAACGCAGAAAACATGGCTTTGATGAAACTGCCCTCCGAAAAACTCGTCAAGGCAGTAAACGCACAGACCATTAACACGAAATATTCCGCAGGACCAAAATCGATCGCAAAACCTGCCAGATACGGCGCAAAAAACACCAGCAAGAAGATCGATATGGTTCCGCCCGAAAACGAAGCCACTGCGCTCATAGCCAGGGCCGGACCTGCTTTGCCCTGCTTGGACAATGGATGGCCATCGATACAGGTAACCGCGGCAGATGATGTCCCCGGCACGTTCAGTAATATACTGGAAATAGAGTTACCATATTGTGAACCGTAAAAGATTCCCGCAAAGAAAATCAATGCTGAAGAAGCCGGTAACTCTAATGTCAGTACGATAGGAAATAGGATTGCGATCGCGTTGATCGGGCCAATCCCGGGAAGCATACCAATAATAGTCCCAAGAAGGCAGCCGATAACAACCAGCATCAGGTTGGTGCCTGAAAAGGCGACTGCAAATCCGTCCAGTAATAGATCAATCATACTATTCCATATTAGAATTCTAGAATACCGGCCGGTAGATTCAGACCCAGTATACGGTCAAAGACTACATAAAAACTAATCGAGACGATAACTGAAGTTGGTGCAATCCATTTGGGTTTTGCCCCAAACAACCACATGCAAACCCCCATCAGGACCGACGCCAGAATCAAGAAACCAACGTGGGCCAAAGCCAGACTGTAAACCAGAATAACCAGGACCAGAAAAGCAATCTGTTTAATTTGCTGCCAACCGGGCCAGGTTGCTGTCTTGTCGGATGGGAAAATTAATAAAAGAACGGACATCCCGATCATCCCTATCGAAAGCGCGAGAGGGTAGAACTTTTCATTTTCCGGGTCAAAATCCGTATCCAGTGAAAGCGCCATGTAGCAATAGCCAATGCTGAACAATAACATCACGATGGCATATTTTCGATCTGATATGATTTTCATTTTTCAGCTATTTGATGATTTTTAATTCTTTGGAAAGCTCTGCAACAGCATTGATTTGATTGGTCACAAAATCGTCAAAATCCTTTCCAAAAGATGTGAATTCAGCCAGACCGTTCTTTTCACGAAGTTCGGTCCATTCCGGTGACATGGCAACTTTTCTAACTGCGTCAACCCACTCGTTGTATACCGCATCGGAAATACCTGCAGGCGCATAAAATGCTCTCCAGTTGCCACCGACAACGTTATACCCTTGCTCTTTTGCAGTTTTGGTATTTCCCAAGGCAGGAACCCTGTTATCGGAAAGTACGGCCAGAACACGTAATTTGCCGGCTTTCAACTGGCCGATAATTTCGGAGGTATCCCCGGTGAAAGCAGCGGCTCTTCCACTGATCACTTCAAGCAACGCCTTTCCACCATTGTCAAAAGGAATGTAATTGATACTTCGCAGGTTTTTAATGCCGGCTTCTTTTGCTACAAGCAACATCTTCAGATGGTCCCAACCACCACGAGAACTGGCGCCAACAATAGGATTTCTCTTTGGGTCCTTTTTGAGGGCTGCTACCAAATCATCCAGGGAGTTATAGGGAGCATTCTTAGCAACGACAACAACACCGTAATCCATTCCCAGAGCTCCTACCCATCGTACGTCATTAGCTGTGTAGTCGCCAAAGACTTTTTGGGCCAGCCGAGTTGCCGTGGCTGCGCTTGCTGCTACAATCAGTTTTTCGTCATTGTGCCTTCGGGCAACAACATGGGCAAAAGCCTTTCCGCCACCGGAACCTGACATATTCACAACTTTGATCGATCCCTTGACCGCACCAACTTTTGGCATCAACTGGGCAGCCGGCACACGGCAGGTGAAGTCCCAACCGCCTCCGGCACCAGCCGGAGCAAGGCATTCAACACCTCTCAGTTCCGCAAAAACCGGGGTAACGCTGACAAAAGCCGTTACAAAAATCGATGTAATTATAAAAGATAACAGTTTTTTCATGAGATATCCTCCGAAGTTAAAATTAAACCTGAATATGAATGCTTAATCGTAAATTGACATCCAAATTCAAAAACCTGAGCTATTAAATAAGTGAAACCAATTGTTGTCAATATTGGCTAAATATTGGCTAAAAAGATCATTTAGGTAATATTGTTCATAAAGTTCACCAGTAATTATATTTTATTCTTATATTGGTTGAGGTAATGTTTTGGGATAGTTCCCTCAAAAAAACAGACAAAAGCACCGTTATCTATTCCCTGTTATATCGGGCTCTGCAACCCGGGAAGTTATAACCCGGGATGTTGGAGGTCAAGTGATATCAGCGGCAGGTGCTTCTCACATTCTGTACCGGCAAGGCCCGGCGACTAATGGTTGAAGCTATTAAGCAGCGAGCACGGGCAAAGGGTGAATCATACGTTTCAAATACGATTGAATGGGGCCTTTACTATAATCATCCCAAAACACATAGAGGAGAATGGATGAGTACCGTACAGGTTACGATAGTAGAAGATGATACAAAAATTGCAGACATTCAAAATCACTTCATCGAAAAAATCGAAGGTTTTGAAGTCACAGGCATTGCTCACTCAATTAGTGAAGCTGAAGAGATCCTTCCCATTTTAAAACCGAACCTGGTGCTTTTGGATGTATATTTTCCGGACGGAAATGGAATCGATCTCCTTTGGAAAATCAGAAGCCAACACCATGCGATTGACGTTATTCTGATAACTGCCGCCAAGGAGGTGGAAACCTTGCAGGAAGCAATCCGCGGTGGTGCATTTGACTATATTTTAAAGCCTGTTGTTTTCGATCGATTTCAAAAGACGCTGTTAAAATATCGGATGCATCTTCAAAATCTTTCCGGAATGAATGAGATTAACCAGGATGATGTGGACAGGCTGCTACATCCGGAACCGGTGGAACTCGATTACTCTCTGGAAATTCCTAAAGGTATTGATCCAATTACCCTGCAAAAAATAGAAGATGTTATGAATCAGGCAAAAAAACCCGGATACACCGCTGAGCAGGTGGGGGAGTTAATCGGCGCTGGTCGAACCACTGCCAGAAGGTATCTTGAATACCTGGTTAAAAGGGGCGTTATCGCAGCGGACGTGTCCTATGGGACCGTCGGCAGACCAGGAAGAGTCTACCATGGGATTCAGAAATGAACGCGTGGGATAAAGCAAAAACGTTCAGGTCATTATTGTTGATTTTTACGGAGGTTTGGGGTCCAACCAATTCCTATGTGAAGGAGCCCTGGCTTGACCCCGCCCCTGCTATTTGATCTGATGCCTGGCGAGTTTGTTATAAAGGGCTTTTCTGCTGATTCCGAGAATATCAGCTGTTTTCTTTTTATTGTTTTTTGTCCAATTGAGGGTTTGAATGATCATTTCCCGTTCGGCATG
>JAKSDL010000301.1 GCA_022360105.1 Pseudomonadota bacterium | reverse complement strand
TCTTCATCGCCTTGACTGTCAGATTCATATTCAATTTCCTGCCATTCCTCCACAATCAGATGAGCATTGGCACCACCTGCTCCAAATGAATTGATTGCTGCCCTGCGGGGAAGCGTTTCTTCCCTGCCATTGACAATGATTGCAGGCTGACGCCAGGTATCACCCGTTGTCTGCAAAGAAAACGAGGAATCCTCTAATATGATGTTCGGATTAAGCGGTGTACAATTGATGGTCGGCACCAGCCTTCGATGTTTCATCTGCAGCAATACTTTGATTAGTTGTGACATGCCTGATGCCGCTTCCAAATGACCAATATTGGATTTCAGTGAACCGATGGAGCATTTGGAAGACGCTTGATCGTTGGTTTGATAAACCTCTTTCAAGGCATTGAATTCCACTGCATCACCCCATAAGGCACCGTTAGCGGAAGATTCCACATAACTGATGGTTTCGGCGCTAATATCCGCTTTGTTTAGTACATTTTGTACCAGGGAAATGTGAGCTTTTGGATTGGGAACAAACATACCGTTAGATGTTCCGCCGTGATTGACACCGTGACTTTTGATCACCCCGTAAATGTGATCACCATCCGCTTTTGCGGTGGCCAGTGGCTTCAGCAGAACCGCCCCCACTCCTTCACCAGGTATAAAACCATCGCTTTCGCCAAAAGCCCGACTTTTACTGTCGGAACTAAGCAAGGTTTGCTGGTTAAGTTCCAGGTATTTCACCGGATGGAGGTTAAGATTAACAGCCCCTGCAACTGCCCATGATGACTCGCCACGCTTGATACTCTCACAAGCCAGGTGAATGGCATAAAGGGATGAAGAGCAGGCTGTATCGATAGTTAAACTGGGGCCACTGAAATTGAAAAAATAGGAAAGCCTGTTAGCCATGGACCAGGCAGAGTTGTTCAAAATCGTGCCATTTGTTTGCGTTTTCTGAAGTAGCGGATAGTGTTGATACATGGAGCCGATAAAGACACCGACTGGCTGTTCTTCCGTCTTACGAAGATATCCTGCGTCCTCCATGGTCCGCCAGACAATTTCCAGCAAAAGCCTTTCCTGGGGATCAAGTTCCGCAGCCTCCTTGGGAGACATGTTAAAAAACGCCGGATCAAACTTGTCCACATCGTCTATAAAAGCACCCCACTTACTGCAGGATTTGCCAGCTTTTAACTTGTCTTCATCGAAATACACATCGGCATCCCACCGATCTTTCGGGATTTCTGTTATCCAATCGGTTCCTGAATTCAGCAGATCCCAAAACTCAGATAGAGAATTTGCCCCGGGGAACCTACCATCCATGCCAACGATAGCGATATCCTCATCTTTGACCGCTGGGTTTACAGCAGGATATTGAGGTTTGTTGACCCTTGTGGTTTGGATTGGCTCGGTTTGTTGTACTAGAACCGGCTCTGCCCCTTGATTTTGAACCAACTGGCGGACCTGTGCCGAATGTCTGTTGATCAGATAAGTGGACAACTCATTGATTGTTCGATGTTCGAAAAACAAGGTTGTGGAAAGGTTCTGAAAACCGGCGTCATGCAGTCTCATATTCAGCTTCATCGCCACCTTCGAACCAACGCCATATCTCTCCATGGGTTGCCTGGAGTTAATATTCGCAGCATTAAGGTTGGCTTCTTCCGCTACCACCTTTATCAAAAACTCTTCCAGGTTCTTCCGCTGTGCCGCGCTAGAATATTCCGAAGCAACGGTCTGTTGAATCGGTTCAAACTGTTGAGAAGGCTGATCGACATTTACAGCCTTAACTGACTGATCCAGCCAGTAACGTTTGCCGGTAAAGGGGTAGGCAGGCAATCCCACTCGCTTTGCGGAAACGGGGAACAACGGACTCCAATTGATCCTTTTACCTTCGCACCACAATCTTGCTGCCTGTGTCAGTGAAGCAGCATTGACAGGCTGTTGATCTGCAACCCCTCCACTTCCGGTAATGGTAGTGACATCATCCGGCATTTGATTGCTCACATAAGCAGACAGCTTTTGCTCCAGACAATCTAACGAGTCGACTATAAAAGCCACCCGTTCTATCATCTGTGTGCGACCGACAGCCAATGTAAAAGCGATGTTTACAAGAGAAATCGATTCATCTTTCTTAATACGGGACAAATCTTCCAGCAACTTC
>JAKSDL010000922.1 GCA_022360105.1 Pseudomonadota bacterium | reverse complement strand
TCTATCATCACGAGTTCCTGCAAAACTAATGGTTGGCAAGATCAAAGTGGCAAGCAAAACAACTAAAGCCTTTATATTGTTAAAAGGATAAAAAAGTTTCATGTAACCCCCAAATTCAATTAATTCAAGACGTTTGGTGTTTAATTCGTTTTGTTTCCTCTCCCAAAGAGGTCAGCTAACCAAACGTTTTTTCAACCAATTCCATGAGCATTTGCAAGTACTGTTCATAAATCGATATTTGAATCCATCAGTCCCAAGAGTACCAGATTTTAAGCCGAACAACCAACTAGGATTATTGGGAATTCCCAGGTGCTAATGTGATTGGTTTTTTGTGAATTCGCGGTGGATGATGGGCATGCTGCGCAGGCCCATCCTACAATTTTGACGGGGCGAATGTGACAAACAAAATTGAGAGATGTTTTTGGGAGGGTAGGAGAGGTAGAGTGGATCAAGCGCAGCGGGTCCACCCTTTCAGTAAGGAATTACTCTGAACTTAAAGTCTTTTTCCAGGAATTACAAAGTTCAAAGACATTTTCGTCGAGGAGCACCTGGTCACCAATGTTGATTTTTAATGAAGGGGCTTGAGTTACTTGGCCCAGGCAATAAAAGATATCCCCCGCCATCAGGGATTCAAATTGTTCTTTATCTTCAGGTTTAATAGTGAGAACAAAGCGACTCTGGCTTTCACTGAACAATAATAGGTCTGGTCTTAAAGAGCTGGATTTGTCAGCATACCCTAAATCGATATTCATCCCCAGCCTGCCGCCAAAGGCCATTTCTGCCAGTGCAACAGCCAAACCGCCATCGGAACAATCATGATTGCTTTGGATGAATCCTTCTTGCGTAGCTTTGGAAATGTTTTGATACCTGGTTTTGGCTGAATCAAGGTCTACCTTGGGAACGTCTCCACCCTTAAATTTTACTTCCTGGAAATATTCGGAAGCGCCGCATTCATCGTATGTCGGACCGATCAGATAAACCAAGTCTCCAACGTTTTTAACATCTGACGTTACGCAATGTCGCACATCACCAATCTTTCCGATAGTTGAGAACAGCAGTGTGGGAAGGATGGAAATTTTCTGACCATCCAGATTGGCGTCATTTTTCATGCTGTCCTTGCCGGAAATACAAGGTACACCAAATCCGGTGCAGTAGTCATAGATAGCCTTGCAGGCACGAACAAGTTGAGCCAGTTTGTATTTTCCGTCCGGTGTGTGGTCTGATTCCACCGGATCAGGCCAACAGAAATTATCGAGTCCTGCAATTTGCTCCAGACTTCCGCCGACAGCGATGATATTCCGAATGGCTTCATCAATGGCACAGGCTGCCATATGGTAAGTGTCGATTTCGGAATACTTGGGACAAATTCCGTTGGCGATGGCGATGCCTTCCAGGGTATCCAACACCGGTCTTAAAACCCCGGCATCTGAAGGTCCGTCGTTTTCAATCCCTGTTAATGGCTTGATGACACTACCACCCTGTACTTCATGGTCGTATTGTCTGATGACCGATTCCTTTGAGCAGACGTTGGGTCTCGCCAAAATGCGATGCAGCATTTCTCCCAAGTCGGAAGGCTCTTCGGGTAATCCATTATCCCTTTGCGGAGGCTGCCATTCAGCCTTTAGAAGCATAGGAGGAACGCCCTTATGCATGAAATTCATTTCCAACTGGGCAACCGGCTTGTCCTGATAAAAGCATTCAAAAAATCCTGAATCGGTGAATTCACCGAGCACTGTAGATTCAACCTGCATCTGCTCGGAAAGCTCAAGAAATCGATCCACTTTTTCCGGGGGCACAGACACAGTCATTCTTTCCTGGGCTTCGGAAATCAGTATTTCCCAAGGCTGCAATCCATCGTATTTCAAAGGAGCCTTATCCAGATGCATTTTACTGCCATTGCTGAACTCAGCCATTTCACCAACAGATGACGAAAGCCCACCAGCGCCGTTATCGGTGATGCAGGTATAGAGATTCTCCTTCTTGGCTTCCCAAAGGAAATCAAACATACGTTTTTGCATGATGGCATCCCCAATCTGAACAGCACTGACCGGTGAATTCTCATCCAAGGCAACGGATGAGAAGGTAGCTCCGTGAATTCCGTCTTTGCCGATTCTGCCGCCGAGCATAACAATCATATCACCTGGACGGGCATTTTTATCCTCAGAAGGCTTTCCATCATGCAGTGCAGGCATCACACTGGCTGTACCGCAAAAAACAAGGGGTTTGCCGACATAGCATTCATCAAACACAATAGAACCATTTACAGTGGGAATGCCGCTCTGATTGCCGCCATGCTCAACTCCCAATCTCACACCTTCATAGATTCTGGTAGGGTGCAACAATCTGGAAGGAAGTTGCTTTTCGTAGTCCTGGGGACCAAAACAGAACACGTCGATATTGGCAACATTCCGCGCTCCCATGCCCACTCCAAAGGAATCGCGGTTCACACCAACAATACCTGTTAAAGCCCCGCCATACGGATCCAAAGCAGATGGTGAATTATGGGTTTCAACTTTAAAAGCTACATTGTAATTGTCATTGAAACGGATGATGCCCGCATTGTCTTTGAATACGGAAAGACACCAATCGTTGTTTCCAAGTTTTTTTCTGATTTCCCGGGTGGACTTTTGAATGCAGGATTTGTAAAGAGACTGAATGGTTTCTGTATGTCCGGATTCATCCTTGTATTCGATGGTGGCGTTAAATATTTTATGTTTGCAGTGTTCCGACCAGGTTTGGGCGATGGTTTCGAGCTCAACATCGGTTGGTTGTTCCGGCAGACCCGCTTGTCTACGTGTGGATTTGACCTCTTCTCTTTCAAACCAGTCTTTGATCACTTTGGCTTCAGATTCCGATAAAGCAAGGATGCGCTGATCACTGAGTTCCAGAATTTTTTCCACACTGGTGCAGTCCAGTTCATCAACCTTTACCTGATCGTCTCCTTTGGGTGTGGGAACGGACCGGAGTGTCTCTTTTTTTGCGTTCCATTCGCTTTTTGAAATGATCGTTTTTCGTTGGATTAAATTGTTTAAAAGAAGCTTATTCACTGCCGATTCGATCTCTTCACTATTCAAGCCTCCCTGGATGAAATAACCTGTTGAAGATGCAACCCGCTCTGTGCCCCGGAATTTTCGCTCCAGACACAATTCCAGATTTTCCTTGGCTACTTTGCCGGGATTGTCAGTGACACCTGCCTTGAATCCTATTTCCACATACCAGTCAAATTCCATCTGGTCACCGGAAAAGCCATCCACTTTAAAGTCATTTAACACGGGATCTACGAATAGATCGTTTGCTAATTTGACCATTTGGTCCGTGGATTCTACCTGATCACTATCTACCATATACGCTTGCAATGTCCTCACTTGAGAAACCTGTTTCCAGCCCGCAGCATGCAGATGATTCAGGGTTTTTCTGCCTTCGGGATCGATGATTCCGGTTTTTAATGTGACTTCCAGTCTATGTAGCATTTTTATTCTGTGGATATTTTATAGTTGGCGGGAATGGGAACTAATTACTATCAAATGACTATCGATTTAAGATGGGCAAACAATCAATCGTCAATTGTTAATAATTAATTGTAAATGAGAATTGATTAGAAAAAAAAAGGAGGACAGCCGCTTTGGCCGATCCTCCCTTATACTTAGCTTCGCAAACGATCATTTGATCGCCTGGGATTCATGATTCTGACTAACCGTTGTAGGTTGCTTTGAAATGAGCCAAAGCACCACCTGCTTTCAAGGTTGGGATATGGTCTTTATCGAAAGCTGGTTCCAAAGGCAGCTTTTCACCGTTAACATCCAGTGCCAGATCGCCATCAAGGTTAGTGGCATCGAAAGTAACGTTATCGCCTTGCTTGATTTTGTCATAATCAGCAGCGTTTTTGAAAGTCATCGGAACGATACCGAAGTTCACCAGGTTAGCCACGTGGATTCTAGCGAAAGACTTCACGATGACCGCACGGATTCCCAACCATCGTGGACAAAGTGCAGCATGCTCCCGAGAACTTCCCTGACCATAGTTCTCGCCACCAATGATGAAACCGTAACCGCCGGCATCTCTATGAGCAACAGCTCTTTCTGAGAATGTGCCGTCTACGAGTCGATATGTTGCCTGCATAGCATATTCTTTTACATTAGAGCGCAGTGGCAGGAAGGTTCCGGCAGGTTGGATATCGTCAGTACTGATGTTGTCATCCAGTTTGAGCAGAACTTCACCTTTAACAGCGTCCGGCAGAGGATCAAAATCCGGCAGAGGCATGATGTTTGGTCCCATGATTACTTCTTCCTGCTTAGCCTGATCTTCCGGCAGAGGCATGATAAAAGAATCGGTATCAATGACTGGAGGTACAACATTGATTGAAACTTCTTTGTCTTCAGGAACAGTGATTTCACCAGTCAAAGCACTTGCAGCCGCAACCAGGGGACTGATCAGGTGAGCTTGAGCATCGTCAGTTCCGGTACGCTTTGGGAAGTTCCTGTTGAATGTTCGAAGAGAAATACCTTTGCTTGGGGGTGATCCACCCTGGCCGATACAAGCACCGCAACCATTTTCCATGATCCGGACACCTGATTGATACAACATTTTCATGTACCCGGCGTCTGCCAATTGCATGGAAACCGCTCGAGATCCAGGATAAAGCAGGGTATCAACTGCAACACGCTTGCCTTTCAACGTTTCAGCAAACATGGCAATGTTTTCGTAGGAGCTGTTTGTACAACTTCCCACACACACCTGATGAATCTTTGTGCCGGCATGAGCACTTACCTTCTCAACATTTCCAGGGGATGGGTAAATAGCTACTAGAGGCTCAATTTCAGAGAGGTTAACGTCGATCACTCTTTCGTACTCAGCGCCTTCATCCGGTCCTAATTCCTGATAGTCACCACCGCGACCTCGGCTTTCCAGGAATTCCTTGGTTTTTTCATCACTTGGGAAGATAGAAGTGGTTGCACCCATCTCAGCACCCATGTTCGTGATAGTTGCTCTTTCGGTAAGATCTAATGTAGCTGCACCTGGTCCGCCATATTCGAAGATAATTCCTTTCCCGCCTTTCACGGTGACGATTTCCAGCATCTTCAGAATAACGTCCATAGCCTGGCAGTTTTTATTCAACTGACCTGTCAGGTTTACTTTAACAACTTTTGGCATTGGCATTGTGTATGCTCCGGTCGCCATAGCGAGAGCTACATCATAACCACCAGCACCCATGAAGATAGCACCGGCACCACCGGCGTTAACAGTATGACTGTCTGCTCCAACACCAGTCATACCAGGCTTCACGAAATTTTCCATGTTTGTGAAGTGGCAGATTCCGGTTCCTGGAGGTGAAAAGATAATTCCAAGTCTTTTAGCAACACTCTTTAAATATTCATGATCATCCGGATTCCTAAAACCGGATTGAAGCATACTATGATCAACAAAGTTTACTGCCAGAGGTTTTACCCTCTCTACTCCCATAGCCTGGAGTTGCAACATACACATTGTTCCTGTCGCGTCCTGAGTAAAAGCTTCATCGATTTTAATCTTAATCAGTTCACCCGGAGCAGGCAACTTGTCTGCATCCAGTAAATGGTCCAGCAGGATCTTTTCAACTAGGTTTAAAGGTTTCATTTCTCCTCTTTTCTAATGAGTTTTCGTTTATCCATCATCTCCACCTCAAACGGTATTCTGTTCGAAGCCCATTAAAACCTCTATTTAGAGAGGTAAAGAATAAACTGCACCGATTTTTTAAAAGCCGGTACACTGGCTTTGTCCACAGATTGGAATTCTGTATTCACCAAGTAAATTCCCTCTATAAAACAATGCCCCAACCTTACAAGAATCCTCCATATTCGTCAATGAATCGGATACCTTGGAGATTTGATTCTAAACAGTATTACAGCCACATTTAGTATGCTTAATCATCAGTCGAATAATTGATTGCCTTATTACGATGAACAACTTCATGAATTAGTCTAATCCACTTAACCTTCCTTTTTATGGGGATGTGGAAAGGATACGACAATCGTTGTGATTTGATCTCGGAAAATCCGACTTTTATAAGCTTTTCTGAAGTTGTTTTGATCACGGTCAATTCTAATCCATCTCTCCTGGTCTGCTTGAAGTTAGGGTCACATCCTAATTTTGTGCCCGGTTATTCGTTCTATCAGGATAGTTGAAATATAATGTGGCTCACGTTTCGCACCCTTGTTTTATGCTATCAGTGGCTCTGCAGTTCACTGAGGGAGATGACTTTTACATAAAAGCTATTCGCTACCGGCAGGTAGCTTTTAGCTTCAAACTGAGCACCTTCGGTCCGTTTACATGAATACTCAAAATAATAGAGCGAAGCGACTCGTATCAAAGCTGGCAGCTGATCGCTAATAGCTAAAGGCTTTTAACTGAATAGCTGATGGTGGTTTTACACCATATAAATCATCTACTGCAAAAACAGGTGCGAAACTTGAGTAGTGTGATTAGTCAAAGCATTAAATGATATGGTTATACAAACTGAATTCGACGATGATTTGTTCGCCGTCATGCTATGAAAACCAAATTCAAAAGCAAGGTCAGAATGATATTTACAAAACGACAATTATCCTTATAATCAACCAAAGTAATCAGATAAGGTGCTTTGAACCAGATCGCAATTCATGAACAAAGGATTGTCCAATCGAATTACGACCCCTAAAAACCAGGAGGAAATCATATGGCGGGTAGTGTATACAAGGTCATTGAATTGATCGGCACGAGCGAAATATCATGGGATGATGCAGCTAAGAATGCCATAGAAAGAGCGCATAAAACTCTTAAAGACCTGCGAATTGCAGAAGTAACTTCCCAGGATTTGAAACTGGAAGACGGAAAGATCGTCGCATACCGAACCAAGCTTAAAGTATCGTTTAAATTTATTGACGATTATTAGACGATTCAAGGGCTGCACCAGCTGTATGGTGCAGCCGCAGTGACACATCAGGATAGAGTTACCAGTACCTCAGCCGTTTGAACAGCATCTCCTTCAGACACATGTATTTTTGATATCGTCCCTGCTGACGAAGCTTTGACGTCTGTTTCCATTTTCATGGCTTCCATAACCAGCAAGGTCTGATGATCTTGAACCTTCTCGCCGACACTCACCAATATTTTCAGTATCTTCCCCGGAATCTGGGCTGAAACCGAATTGGTCGTTTGTGAACCTGCGGGTGTATTTGTTTCAGGTGTGGAACCAACAGGCTGAATGACGGGCTTTGGGATCTCAACCCGGGGTTCCGGTTGTCGGGGAGGCACTGAAACATTCTGCAGCTGTTGCCCACTTCCAACACTAAGATTATAGGATCGCTCACCAAAAGAAACCTGGTAATTTGATTGACCGGCAAAGCCGGAAGCTGTTCTTGTAACATCAATTTTTACCGGGTCTTCGTCAGATTCGGGCTCCCTTTTACGTACAGTTGCCTTGGCCTTTCCCAGAAGGAAATCGAGTCCTTTTCCTTCACAGCTGGCCACAATAAATACGTTCTCGTCGTTTATCGGCAAATTGTTGTCCTGAAGGATTTTTTCCGCCTTGGGTATACCCGGTTCCAGGACATCAAGGGGATTTTCTTTAAATACAGGTTTTCCAAGTTGTTCCGAAGCAAGTTTGACAACCTCTGCATCGGGTTCTACAGGGGTTTTACCAAAATAGCCAAGCACCATGTTCCCGTAGTTAGGATTAATTTTTTTCCATCTACCCAAGGTGACGTTCAAAAATGCCTGCTGAAAATAGAATTGAGAAACGGGAGTAACTGATGACCCAAATCCACCCAATTTAACTACATTGGTCATTTCATCGATTACCTTCCCATAAAGATGAAGGGTATTGGTATCCCGCATCATCATGGTGTTGGCTGTTAAAGCGCCGCCCGGCATTGGTGAAAAGACAATCTTTGGAGAGATCATTTTCGCTTCGGGCGGATAAAAATAGTTTTCCATAACATCTTCAAATACCTCTTCAGCCTCCATGATTTTCTCAATATCCACATCCAATTTGAAGTCGGAATTTTTCAGAACCTGAACCATGGACATAATGTCAGGTTGCGCTGTCCCTCCGCTGACCGGGCTTTTAGCTAAGTCAATCCCATCAGCTCCACCTTCAACCGCTGCAAGGTTTTGTGCGATACCAATACCGGCCGTATCATGTGTATGAAACCAGAGAACAGTGTCTGCAGGACAAAGCTTTTTTGCTCCCTTAAATGTTTCATATATCTTTTTGGGGTTTGCAGTTCCCGTTGCGTCTTTAAAGCAGATGGAGTCAAAGGGGATGTCTGAAGCCAGGATGTCTTTCAATCGGTCAAGATAAAACTCTGCGGTATGGGCACCCTCGCAGCCAGGTGGCAATTCCATGACGGTAATGGAAATCTGATGTTTCAGTCCATGATGGGTAATGCGTTCACCGGAATACTCAAGATTTCTGATATCGTTTAGCGCGTCAAAATTTCGGATTGTTGTCATACCGTGTTTTTTAAACATCTTGGCATGTAGATCTATGATATCCCGTGGTTGCTGGCTTAACGCTACAACATTGATTCCCCTGGCCAGGGTCTGAAGGTTCGCACTGGTTCCGACTTTCGAACGAAAGGTATCCATCATATCAAAGGCAGATTCGTTGCAGTAGAAAAACAAGCTCTGAAATCGTGCCCCTCCACCGGCTTCAAGATGGGTGACGCCAGCATCAATCGTAGCTTCAACTGCTGGTAGAAAATCTTCAGTCAAAACCCTTGCACCGAATACGGATTGGAAACCATCACGAAACGAGGTGTCCATAAATTTTACGACCTTTTTGCTCATGTAAGCTCCCCCAAAAAAACACGATTAATTGCCAAAACAACGATACATTCAGTAAAATTACCCTAACACTGTTTTCGAATTACGTCATATATTTATCATTGTAGTAACCTTTTCGTTTATTAGGCTATTGCAAACTGTAGATAGCCGGTTTTTTGGCCGATATTTTGAAGAATACCATAGAAGTCAATAAAATTAAGGGTTGACAATAGGGGGAGAACTTGAATATTATTTTGACACAATTTCATGGATGAAATGTTCCGACTAACCTTTTAATATCCCCCCTCCCACAGTCGGAATCTCACCTGCAACACCTTAAATTCTTAGCACATTTTCTCTTTAATCCGGAACTAGAGAGAGGTTCCCTTCAATTAGAGATTAATATGGATATTAGCTGCAAAAAGATAAACAGGCTACTTATCGCTAACCGCGGTGAAATTGCCATCAGAATTACCAGGGCTGCCATTGAACTGGGGATTGATACCATCGCTATCTATTCTAAAGAGGACAGGTATTCGTTACATCGATTCAAGACCAGTGAAAGCTATCTGGTTGGGGAAGGCAAAGGTCCGATAGAAGCCTACCTGGATATTGAAGACATTCTTCGCATCGCAAGAGAAATGAGAGCGGATGCCATTCACCCTGGCTATGGCTTTCTTTCGGAAAATCCGGAATTTGTTGATGCTTGTGCCAAAGCTGGAATCACATTTGTTGGGCCGCCGGCAGAGGTAATGCGAAAACTTGGCAACAAAGTATCAGCAAGAAATCTGGCTGTGGAAGCCGGTGCTCCTGTTGTTCCTGCCAGTAAACCCCTGCCGTATGAAGAAGATGAATTGTTAAAAATGGCTGATGAAGTCGGCTATCCTGCCATGGTGAAAGCCAGTTGGGGTGGGGGTGGCCGCGGTATGCGCGTGGTTGAACACAGGGATGAGCTTGTTGTTCAGGTTGAAGCGGCCAGGCGTGAAGCAAAAGCAGGGTTTGGAAACGACGAAGTTTATGTGGAGCGGCTGGTCCGAAAGGCACGGCACCTCGAAGTTCAAATCCTTGGTGACACGCACGGCAATATCTATCATCTTTTTGAAAGAGACTGCTCCATTCAACGCAGAAATCAAAAGGTGGTTGAACGCGCACCAGCTATTTTTCTGACAGAACAGAAGCGCCAGGATTTGTGTGAAGCGGCCTTAAAAATTGCTCGAGCGGCCGGTTATGTCAATGCTGGTACAGTGGAATTCCTGATGGATATGGATACCGAAGATTTTTACTTCATGGAAGTGAATCCGAGGATTCAGGTTGAGCATACGGTTACCGAGGAAGTAACCGGTATTGACATTGTCAAGGCACAACTTCTGGTAGCTCAAGGCGCCGAGTTGGGTACTGTTGAAAGTCGTGTTCCAAAGCAGGAAGACATAGAACTCCACGGGCATGCCATTCAATGTCGGGTAACTACTGAAGATCCCGAAAACAATTTTATTCCGGACTATGGACGCATCTCTGCTTATCGCGGTTCAACCGGATTTGGTATTCGTTTGGACGGTGGTACTGCCTATTCGGGAGCTGTCATTACCAGACATTACGATTCCTTATTGGAAAAGGTAACTGCCTGGGGGTCTACTCCGGAAGAAGCCAGATTGAGAATCAACAGGGCTTTGCGAGAATTCAGGATTCTTGGAATCGCCACCAACCTTCATTTTCTGGAAAACCTGGTCTGTCATCCAACATTTAAAAATGCTGAATATACCACTCGTTTTATCGACGAATCCACAGATATTTTTAAATTTCCCAAGCGTAAAGATCGAGCGACCAGACTGTTAACCTATATCGGAAACACAATTGTCAATGGTAACGAAGATGTAGAAGGCAGACTGCAGCCAACCCTGGCTCACCAACCGGCTGCGCCTCATTTCAATCCTGATGATTCTCCAAAAGGATTGAAGCAGATATTGGATGAACAGGGGCCGGAAGCTGTGGCACGTTGGATGAAAGATCAAAAGCGTTTGTTGATAACAGACCTCACCATGAGGGATGCACATCAATCGTTACTGGCCACACGCATGCGTACTTATGACATGCTGAGCATTGCTCCCGCTTATTCAGCACTGTTACCAAACTTGTTTTCAGTGGAATGTTGGGGTGGAGCGACCTTTGATGTGTCGATGCGGTTTTTAAAAGAGTGCCCTTGGGAAAGACTCCAGGGTATCAGGCTTTACATGCCAAATCTGCTGACCCAGATGTTGCTGCGCGCCTCCAATGGTGTGGGGTATACCAACTACCCGGATAATGTCGTTAAATACTTTGTTAAACAGGCCGCTGAAAACGGCATGGATCTTTTTCGTGTGTTTGATTCTTTGAACTGGGTAGAGAACATGCGACTGGCTATGGATGCTGTGATCGAGAACAACAAGATCTGTGAAGCAGCCATCTGCTATACGGGTGATATAACCGACCCGAATCGCACCAAATACAGTTTGAAGTATTATGTTGATATGGCAAAACAACTGGAGTCGGCCGGTGCCCACATTTTGGCAATTAAAGATATGGCGGGCTTACTTAAACCCGCTGCTGCCACTAAACTAGTCAAAGCCTTGAAAGAAGAGGTTGGATTGCCGATTCATCTGCATTCACATGATACCAGTGGAATTGCATCCGCAACTATGCTTGCTGCTGCTGATGCCGGCGTAGATGCAATAGATGCAGCCATGGATTCCATGAGTGGATTAACATCGCACCCGAATCTGGGCTCGATTGTAGCAGCTCTCAAACACGGACCGCGAGATACTGAATTGGATCAGGAATCCATACGTTCAATTTCCGACTATTGGGAAAAAGTCAGATGGATGTATTGCGGTTTTGAAAGTGAAATTCGTTCCGGAACTTCCGAAGTTTACCTCCATGAAATGCCTGGTGGTCAGTATACTAACCTCAGACAGCAAGCAAGATCGATGGGTATTGACGAGCGCTGGCCGGAAGTGGCTAAGGTTTACGCCGAGGTTAATGAAATGTTTGGCGATATTGTGAAAGTGACGCCGAGCTCCAAAGTGGTTGGTGATATGGCTTTGATGATGGTCACCAGCGATATTACCAAAGAGGAAGTGCTTGATCCTAATCGAGAGATATCTTTTCCGGATTCAGTTGTGCAGTTTTTCAAAGGTATGATGGGACAACCTCCCGGAGGATTCCCCAAAGAACTGCAAAAGAAGATTCTCAAAGATGAACAGCCAATCAACGTACGGCCTGGTCTTGAACTTCCACCCGCCGACCTGGATGCTTTGAAAAAAGAAGCCGAAGAAAAGGTGGAGCGTAAGATCAGTGATCAGGAGTTTGCCTCATATTTGATGTATCCTTCTGTGTTTGTGGATTATGCAAATCATCGAAAAAAGTTTGGTAATGTCACGGTAATTCCAACCTTAAACTTCTACTACGGAATGATTCAGGATGAAGAGTTACCAGTTCATATTGAATATGGAAAAACCCTGTTAATTCGCTACCTCGCTTTAGGTCAGGCTGACGAGGAAGGGTATCGGGAAGTCTTTTTTGAATTAAACGGACAACCCAGATCGATCCGAATAGCTGATGAAACCATGGCTTTGGAAAGAACACCCCATGAAAAAGCGGATAGCAGCAAACTTGGTGAGGTTGGAGCACCAATGCCAGGCTTGATTTCTACAGTTGTTGTTGCTGTGGGTCAGGAAGTTGAGGTTGGTGACGTGCTACTGTCTATGGAAGCGATGAAAATGCAAACCAACATCACGGCAGAGGTGGATGGTGTTGTGGAAAGAATTGTGACACCAGTTGGAACCCAGGTGGAGACAAAGGATCTATTGGTGGTTATCGCGGAAAAAGAGGAAGAGGAGTAATTTACATTCCACATTCCAAAAACAAAAAAGCCGGACTATCCAGTATGTGGAAAGTCCGGCTTTTTTTATTCAGATTCCGGAACTGAATCCGGATGATCAGTCACTACATTTTGTCAACAGCTGCGTTCAGTTCGATAACCGCGTCAATTGAAATCTGCAGGTCTTTTCTTTCTTTTTCTGTCAAAGGAATTTCTACTACTTCTTCAACTCCGCCGGCGCCAATCTTAACTGGTACACCAACATACAGAGGCTGATCAATTCCATACTCACCTTTCTCAACATAAGCGGCGCAAGGAAGGATGCTCTTTTTGTCGGCCAGGTAGGCTTCTGCCATTTCGATAGCTGAAGCAGCAGGAGTATAGAAAGCAGAACCGGTTTTGAGCAGACCAACAATCTCGCCACCGCCACTTCGAGTTCTTTGTACGATCTCTTCCAGTCTTTCAGCAGTGATCTTGCCTGTTTCAACCATGCTGTCAAGAGTCTCACCAGCGATGTTACTCATGCCTGTTAAAGGAACCATGCTGTCGCCATGACCACCAAGAACATAAGCATTAACTTGCTTAACGGAAACGCCGAATTCCCAAGCCAGGAATGTTCTAAATCGTGCGGAGTCCAGAACTCCAGCCATACCAACTACTTTGTTACCAGGAATACCGGCTGTCTTTTGCAAAACACCAACCATAACATCCAGAGGATTGGTAATGCAGATTACGAAAGCGTTCGGGCAGTTAGCCTTGATTCCTTCACCAACCTGTCGGGTAATCTTGGCATTGATTCCCAGAAGATCATCTCTACTCATACCTGGTTTTCTCGGAACACCAGCTGTGTTGATGACAACATCCGCATCCTTGAGGTCTGCGTAATCATTTGTTCCGATTATGCTTGCGTCAAAACCTTCAACAGGTCCGCTCTGTGCGAGATCCAGAGCTTTTCCCTGTGGCAAACCTTCAATAATATCAAACAATACAACATCGCCCAAGCCCTTCAACAGTGCTAAATGAGCCAATGTTCCACCAATATTACCAGCACCTATCAATGCGATTTTTTTTCTAGCCATTGCTTCTCCCTGTAGTAACTAAAGTTGAAATCTCACTTGTTGGGGTAACCCCGTGTGAAAATTAATTTTCTGTTCGACTCGACTTGACTAGTCTGTCTGTTTTGCAGATTTTGAGTCAAGAATCTTGTCTTTTTTGCTTGAGGTAAATCAAGCAGTTGATTCCCCGGCTGAATTCTACATTCTATTTTCCGGGACACTGAATACGAACCTCTTCCGCGATTCGCTTGTTACCGTATGCCTTGTCAAAGTGTTGACTGAACTCTAGAGCCAGCTTCTTGGCAAATTCTCTGTACTTGTCTTTATCCGCCCATGTGTTGATAGGGTTTAGCATCACCGAAGGAACACCAGGGCAGTAATTGGGAACTTCCAGATGAAACAGTTTGTTTTCACTGTATTCCACGTCATCCAGCTTTCCATCCAAAGCCGCATTAACAATTGCCCTGGTCAGGTTGATGTCAATTCGCTCACCTGTTCCATAGGGGCCTCCGGTCCAACCTGTGTTAATCAGAAATACCCTGGATTTGTGTTTTTGCAGTTGACGCCCTAACAATTCAGAATAAATCTTTGGCATCAATGACATAAACGGCTGACCAAAGAAGCGTGAAAAGGTCGTAACCGGTTCGATAATACCTGTTTCCGTACCTGCCAGTTTACTGGTGTACCCCATCAGAAACCAAAGCATAGCCTGTTCAAGATTCAGGCGTGACACTGGCGGCAGAACACCGTTCGCATCCGCAGTCAAAAATATGATGGTTTTGGGATGACCTCCCTTGGCGGAAAGCTTGACATTGGTAAGAAACTCCAGTGGATAG
>JAKSDL010000273.1 GCA_022360105.1 Pseudomonadota bacterium | reverse complement strand
TTCTACACCAAGGACATCAGCCATCTACTGCCCGGTAATATCGACATGCCGGCCTTCATAGCCTTGAGTGCCACCGATGTCTGGTATTACGGCTACCGTGGCGCTGAAGTGGGCGGAGGAACCTCTTTTGGCAAAAGCTTCGCAGCTACCGATTTTTCGGGTAACATCATGACCGTCACCCACGGTCTCAACACCAAAAGACCGATCATCCGGGTGTTTGATGAAAACGACCAACCCGTGGAAGCCATCCAGTCCAGACCCACAACCGGCAACGAACTCAACGCCCAGGATATCACCTTCTCCGCTGAAATGATCGCTGAGATGTCCAGCTTTCTCTGGCATGTAATGGTAATCGGCACCGGCGTGCCCTACACCAAAACAGAAATCGAAATCTCGGACTACGAACCCGTCGCCCAACAACACGGCGTCAAAATCCTCCCCAACGGTGCCATCTACAGCTTCGACGACTGGCAAGGTGTAGAAGGCTTCCTCACCGGCGATCACGCCTTTGTGGTTCCCTATAAACAAAGCTTGAGTAATGTATTCACTGGGTTTGAGGTGATTGGATGGGAAGGGAATTCATGCCAAGGTAGGTTAATAAAGAATAACTTTGCGAAAGGCATGTCTTGGTTGAAAACAAGAGATTCAGCCGAGTCATTCACCATTAGTGATATTTTGAGAGGTTCAACATATTGGTTTTCTAATTTGTTGAACGCTCAAAGCTATAATTTTGATATTTTTGAAAGACACACTCTAGATGGGCTTTTATTAGGTAATCATCCTCAAACTAATGAGTTGGGAGAATCTTATGTTTCTTGGAATTGGCATTACCCAATGGCAAAAGCTTGGCATGCCCCTGGGGAAAGCTCAAGAAAAGTCCCAACTCCTTGGGAGATAGTTGATTCAGTTGAATCTAATCCAGACAGTGGACTAACAGGTGATCAGGTTGTTATCGAGCTATACAATCCACTGACCAGTAATGGTTGTTTATTGTATTTAGGAAACGGAGCTTATAGGACATTGGATATAAGTAGTGGAATCCCCCCTAAGTGGATGTTTAGTAAGAATTTATCATCTTCTACTCATGACACATATACCTACCATTCAAAATTAAATGGTGGGATAAGCCCTGGACGACATTTTATCAAACTAAACAGAGGAAGCACTGAAATCGGCACAAATGACACTTTTTGGAATGGTAGTACTTTTCCAGATGGTCCCATTTCTTCAAATTTAGGCTTAGGAACCAGTGCTGCTGTAAATTCTTCTGGAGAGCTGCACACTCTATATTATTTTTCACCGATTCCAGGCCTTCAAAACTTTGGTGGATATACTGGTAATGATGGATCTCAAGCCATACCAACTGGCTGTAAAGGTGGTATGTTTTTTGGTAAAGCAAGGACTTCCATAACAGATCACTGGAACGTTTTCGATTCGTTTAGGGGAGATAATAAGGTTCTTTATTGGAATTTACCTAACACTGAGGATATTAGTGGGTCAACATCATTCAATTCATCCTCAGGCATAGATTTGAATGGTGTTCAAATAAACGGAAACACATACAATTATATTTATGGACATTTCGGAGAACAGCTGATCCCTCAAGGCAATTTCGATGTCTATCCGGCCAATCCCATCCTAGCGAACAGCAATAATAACAATGTAAAAATCATTTTTGAGTATAAGGGCAATGCGATACTAAACACCGAATTGCTGGTCTACGCCACAAGGGAACCCACACCAAACTGGGTGCAGGGCACACTGACCAAACTCACCGATCTGGCAGATGGTTACCAGTTATTGTCAGCCGATATCGATATTTCCGCCAACGCCAACAACACCCACATGCGCTGGCGCCTGGCAAGCAACGAATCCACCTACACCGAACACAACATCAAAAACCTAAAAATCACCTGGAGCTAACCAACCATGGCAGGAAACAGAATAGACATCGTAAGAGACATCGGCCGCGCCATCCCTGACCCGGCGACAACCGATCCGAGACCAGTCGGATCAACAGCAGAGCAAGGCACAAGCAATGAATTCTCTCGTAGCGATCATGTCCACCCCGGCGACGCCGACAAAGGTTGGTGGGCGTTTTTGACATTAGCAACACAATCAGCCGGTTTGAGCGTTGGAAGCCAGGTTAAATTTGATACCGTGAAGCGTAGTGGTTTTTCCAGTACATTTTTAGACACAACGACTAATATTGGTAGATTTACATTACCTCCTTTTAAAACCTTTAAACTCAAAGCATCCTTACGTGGAGTCTGCAATGATCCTAATAGTGTAATACTGTATGCGTTTTACAATGTAACATCTTCAACTTTTGTAGGAGTAGATGGATATGTTCCCGCAGTTACTCATGCAAGTTGGTTATGCATTACAGGCAGTGCGGAAGCTATTTTAACTCCAACGCAAGACACCGAAATTGAACTAAGGTTTAAGGATATTGGAGGGGTCAGTAATTTGGATGGAAATATGTGCAGATGTTCAATAGAACAAATCCGAGATGAGGACACCTAAAGATAACTTCCTGTCCTCCGTGTCTTCGTGGTGAAAAAATAGTCAAATCTCACCACGAAGACACGAAGAGCACGAAGAAAAAACTCTTAAGTTCAACCAGAGAGAAACAAAGAACACAGAGTTATTAAATCTAAATTCGAAAATGTAGAATGTCTCTGTGCTTAAAAAAATAGAATATTAAATGGGCGAAGCCACAACCCGAAAATCTAAAATCTAAACTCATAAATCTAAAATGGTTAGTGCTTTCAGACAATCCAACGGAATCATCCAGGGCCAATTGCTCAACGACAAAATCGATCAAACCCAAAGCAATGTCCTGGCCGAGCTTAGCGAAATCGAACAGCTCACGGTCAAACCGCACATCGTTCCCACCTGGGCCGACCCCTTCATCGACGGCCAGGATGGCAATGCTGCTGCCTTCGCCGCTCTCTCCAATCACCCTGAAGTCCCCGGAGTGAAGCTAAATACCAAAGGCAAGCCCTGCTACTACACCAAAATCAGGGGTTCCAAACCAATTCCGATCTTTGTCGGCTCAGTCGAAGGTTTGGAAGACGTCGATTTCGACTCTTTGCAGGAAATCGAAGACCAGGAAGGACCTAATGGTGAAAAAGTTTATGCAGTCGATGGCAGGAGCCACATTAGAGTTTATGGTGACTGGAGAGTTGCTTATAACGAGAATGGAAACAGGTTAATGAATGACCCTGGCAGTGGTTCTCTGGAAATTGTTTGTTTCGGTAATACCTTGATTCCGAAATCAATGACAGTCACTAGTGCCAATTCGATAAGTACTATTTTTTTTGTTAATGGGATGCAGGTTTCTTATGATGACAATTTTTTAACTACCACTTGGTCCCCACTGTCTGGAAGGTATCTGGATGGGACATCACCATTGAACAGTATTCAGTTTAGTACGGGCTTAAATACATTAAGGTTTGATTCTGAAGGTACTGGAACAGTAAGTTGGTTGACGCAATGTTTTGGAGTACGAATTGGAAGTTCAAATGATAAAGAAACCATCTTCCCCCAAAAATGCGTAGCCCAGGGCAAGGTTTTTCAAGTTGGCTACGGCGAAGAAAATTCCTTACCTGAC
>JAKSDL010000697.1 GCA_022360105.1 Pseudomonadota bacterium | reverse complement strand
TTACCAGGGCAATTTTTATTGAAGAGTATCCTATGTCTATTCCCAGGCTGTACATGGTTTGTCCTCCGTAATTCGGTCTTTAGTTTGTGTTATTTCTTAAGACTATTTTCCGAAATAGTCCTTTTGTATTCTACCCGGCTAAAACTAATTTTTACCCTTGGCGAACCGGAAGCAGAAAAACCTGGGTATCATTTACGGACAAAAGCAGTACACAGCAACCAGATACACGCGATCTGCGACTATAAAAGAGGATGGGGTATTGTTAAGGAAGTACCGGAGATGCTCTGGATTGTTAAAATTAAGTACCAGGGCTTACTTTAAATATTGGATGAAATACGTGAAGGCGATGAAGCGTTGAACCCGTTTTACGGCGTTGAGGGGGGCGATCTGAGCAAAAAACAAGGTCCTATCTCTGGAAACAGGCACAGTAGAAGGTTGCGGGAATCTGGAAACCTTCTTGGGGTTGCTTAACAGGCGGTGCCGACTCTTTTGGCGAACTCTTTTGGCAGAATGCCGAATCGTTTTTTGAACGCCGCCCCAAAATGACTGACATTAACGTAACCAACCTCCCATGCGACCTCACTGACATTCATGGATGTTTCCAGAAACAGCAGTTTCGCCTTTTGCATTTTGCTTTCACGGATATAAGCGAAAACCGGCATTCCATATACTTCTCTAAAACCACGTTCAAGCTTGTTGACACTCAAATTCACTCTTGACGCTAAAGCCTGCAAAGCAGGCGGAGTGTCGTGGTTTTCATCAAGGAAGCTACCCAACTCAATGATTTTCTCTCGTTCAATCGAGGTCAGCGGAACCGTTCCTTTTCTGCCATGGCCTTTTGCATCGAGTGCTGCAATTTGGAGAGACAACAATTCCAGGGCTTTTCCTTCCTGGAAGATATGCTTTGGGACACCATGGGGTGTTTGGCTCGTTATCTGGTGGGCGACAGACTTTAACGAAGGAGACATTCGACTCAACAAGCTGAACGATTGCCGGGATTCTCCCTCTGAAACCTTTTTCAACTGGGCCGGAAGCATATCCATTTCCCGGGAGAACAATGTTTCAAGGATTTCGGGCTTCAAAAGGAGGTGGAGGATTTTGACCGATTTCCCAGATGCTTTATAGATCTTTCCTTCAGATACCGGATGATAGGTAATCCCGCTGACTCCGCCACTACTCCTGATCGGTTTATTCCAATCCAATCGGTCGATCGGCCTGTTTTCAATATCACCGGCCAAGATGCATCCGATTCCGACGATCGGCTTGTCGAACCTGTAACTGATAACTGCCTCCGATTCAGCTTTCAAGTCGATGGTTGAAAGTGACATTCCGGGTCTAAGCTCGGTCTCATGGATTTCATGATCAAACTTTGAGCCTGTGACTTCTTGCTTTTTTGGGGAAGGGGCAGTAAAAAAACCGTTTAGGGAATCCTCAAATGTGCATTCTTCCCTTTTTGGAGTACTTAATATTTCCATAGTGGTATCTGAGTTAAATGAAACAGGAGACCTTGCAATAGAAGAAGCTGGTTATGTCGTATATACGAAATTAAATTTTCCAATGTAAACATTAACAATGTCAACCACTGAATAATCCAAAATCTGTATCAAACAGGGTAAAACCAAACTCTTTTTAAAAAATCACGAACCATTTGAGAAAAGGTTGCGGGGAATACAGATCTTTACTCAAAAGGATCTCTTAATAAACGGACAGCTGGCAAGAAAATCCATTAGCTACACTTTGGTAGTCGATCAATTTAACCTAAAACAAAAGTAAAAATATGAAAACATCACCTGACAACGAAGTAAGAGAGCTATATGAAGATACAGCCAATTCGTATAGTAAAATGATGGACTCGGAAATTGAACTTCCAGTCTATTCGGATACTCTGTCCAGATTGGCAGCACGTATTGCTGAACTACCTGGTAGTGTCATAGATACATCATGTGGGTCCGGTCATATGCTGGAACTTTATCACAACAGGTATGACAGCAATCATTCACTGATTGGAGTAGACTTGTCCCCTAAAATGATTGAGATAACAGCAAAAAGGCTTGGAACGAAGGCTAAAACCTTTGTTGGAAATATGCTGGATTTAAGTATGGTCTCTTCAGGCTCATCGGTGGCAGTGATAAGCTTCTTCGCCGTCCACCACTTAGGGCCGGAAGAAGTCAAGTCAGCACTCCGGGAATGGTATAGAACTTTGTGCAATCGGGGACAGTTAATCTTAGCTGTCTGGGAAGGGGAAGGAGCTATTGATTATGGTGACGAATCGGAACTTACTGCTCTCAGATATACGCGAGAACAAGTTGAATTGTGGGTGACAGAGGCAGGTTTTATAATTGATAGGTGTAAAGTGGATCCAGTTGAGGAAATACCTATGGATGCAATATATCTAGAGGCAAGTAAACCGTATTAGTTCAAAACCTCTTCGGAAGCGGTTTCCAGGTTTCCAAAAGCCGACCGCTTCTTGTTACCCTGATCTCTTCAAATTGAAAGGCAGCATCTCCTTGTTGCGGATGAAAAAACACAAAATCCCCTACACCCAGATCTACTGAATTCGAACAATTAAACAACGATTGATTTGGCAAAAGGTTTTGATTCAATGGGCCTGCTGTTAACGGATTCATTTTGACGCCTGGCGGGGAGACTTGTTCAGCAGCCCATCCACCTCCATAAAGATAGAGTGCATTTTCCATATTCACATCCCATGTTTGAAGCAAACCTGAAGCAAAATCGAGAAAGGCTACTTGAGGTCCTTCCAGCTTTTTTAACACCGGCGCAGCAATGAAAAGGGCGGGCTTATGATCCTCCAGCATTTGAAAAGAAGAGGGCTTGACCATGCAGGAACCCGCAGCAATGTCATTAATCTCCGGGGTATCGTTGAACAGCTGATACGTCGTACTGCCTCCGCTGTTGAAGGTCAGATTTTTATGAAAGAGTTCAGGGAATTTGTCTTTCACCCGATCGTAAAATCGTTTATAGGCAAGCATTGCATTGTCGAAAGCACTGTCTACCGAGCTGATCACGGGAGGTGCATGTCGGACATGGGCCTCGTATCCCATTAATCCGGTAAATTCCAAATGACTCCCGTTTGCGGCTATTAGCGCGAGCATATTATCAAATTCAGGATAATCGGCAACACCTCCCCGGTGGAGCCCTATATCGATCTCCAGGTTGATTCTGAGTCTGACGTTTTTTTCTTTTGCTATCTTCAGGTAATGATTTAACCGCACCTCGGTGTCAACAAGCCATTGAATCTGTTTTGAAACCCGGGAATGCTGCTTCTTGGGAATATTGTTGTAAAACTCTTCTACAGCAGCTATCAGCATGGGTTTCCCCAGCAAGATGTCTGAATTTTGAAATTTGGATACAAACAATTCCAGATAGGGCTGATGGAACGCCATGAGGTGATTGGAATCGGATTTCTTGAGCACATATTGTATCAGTTTAAATGACGGCAGGGATTTTGTTACCACTCGATAAGTATAATCTTTGCCAAGCCAATGCTTAACCCGCGATATGTTGTGATCAACCCGATCCAGATCAAGAACTATGCAGGGTCGTCCCAAACCGGCTTCTTTCAAAGCGGTATTAAGTTTCGAAAAGTAAGGAGAATAAGCAGCACCGGCATCGGAAGGTTTTAAAATAAATGCCAGACCAGCTCCTCCAGTCGCTATCCCCGTTGAGACAGCTGCGGCAGTTTTAATAAATCTGCGCCTTGAAGGAGAGTTAAGCCCATTTTTCTTTGATTGCGACATGTGGCCTCCTGCCTATCCAATTGGATTGTTTGATTTAACATTCATTCGGGCAATAAAAACCTTTTCAAGACTGTTATCAGACAATCCGTGTTTTGCCAACCATCTGTTTTAACAGAACGAGCGGATAGCAAGAAACAACTTAACCAAATCAAACAATTTCTGTCAGTATTATTGAGTTTGGGAGGGGGATAGTTGAAAGCCGTTTCAAAAATTAGTTCAAGTTATGAGTCTACTCCTAAAAGTCATTTAACGCTTAATTTGCGATTCAATTGAAATCGTGAATCCCTGTCATACCGGACTTGATCCCATAAGCGCTTAAATAAGATTATTCGCAGTACCATTCAAACGGTAGGGCGGGGCTACGACCCCGCCAACAGGCTAGTCTTTCGGCGGCCACGTAGGGCCGCCCTACCATTCGTTCACATAATTAATCAAAATCTTGCCTTAAATAAGCGCTTAGGGGACTTGATCCGGCATCCACGGGAATGCACAAAAAAGACTGGATTCCGAGTCAAGCCCGGAATGACTAATAAAAACACTTTTTGGAACGGACTCAGTTATTAAATTCCAACTTATGAATGACATTATAATGATGTTTTATTAGCAATTACGATATATGGGAGTTTTTGCTAATCGATGAATTTAATATGCTGATATATTTTAATTAATCTGTTTGGCACAAAAATAGAAAATAGCAATATCATGTCATTTTCAAAACAAAGTAATTATCAGCGTATCAGGAGCCGAGGGTGAAAGATTCTTCAGAACAAACAGTAAAAAAAAATGCTACAAAATGGATTGAAGTTATAGAGGTGAGATCTGTAGGTGAAAGCAGGGAGAATTTAAAAACAGAACTTAGGGATTTCATTAAGGAAATTGAAGTTAAGATCAACAGGAATATTGTGAAAGCCTATTATCAAGCTACTGTTGAGGGTGATTTCAGTGTTCATCTAATTCACCAGAAAAAGGAATTTGAAAAGAAAGGAAGTGAACTGGGCTTTAAACTTGCTTCAGCGCTTGAAGAATTCGGATTTGTCAGTCATCGTATTTGGATCGAACTGTAGAAGAAATCAGTTTTAATCGTTCAAAGGTCATTCCCATTTCAAGCCGAGACATCAATTTTTCAATATCGAATCTATTGAAACCGTATTCACAGGGTGGAAATACTGAATTTATAGTTTTTCCATCGCTGCAGGACGTACAAAAGTGGTTTATAAAGGATCATAAAGTCGTTTAGGGAGGTAAAAGCAAAGAGAAAGTCAGCTTTTTGCCTTTCTGCCAAAGGCGATTCCGAGCTTGCTCATGCGGTGTCGCAATGTGTTTGGTTTAAGTCCCAACAATTCAGCAGCGCCTCCTTGTCCATTAATTCTTCCACCGGTTTTATCAAGAACCTGTCTGATGTGATGTGCATTAACTGCATCGAGATTGTCTGTGGTAATTCCAGCGGGAGTCAATTGATTAGCGGATTCTAATCGACTGGTCTTAATAAAGCTTGCAAAGGACAGTGGACCTGCCGGATTGATTATCAGTTCCCGTTCGACAATGTTCTGTAGCTCACGCACATTGCCCGGCCAACGATAAGCAGTCAATGTCTCAACTACCCCAGGTTCTATGGTCGGTATTTTTGTCAGTTTTAGCTCCTTTGCTTTTATTGAAATGAAATGGTCCAAAAGAGAGGGGATATCCATTCTTCTTTCTCGAAGAGGAGGAATAATTATGGGAAAAACGTTGAGACGAAACCATAAATCTTCACGAAACAGCTGCTTTTGTATCATTTCCTCAAGATTTCGATTAGTGGCAGCTATGATGCGAATATTGACAGGAATAGTTTGAGTACCTCCAACACGCTCTATTTCACGGTTTTGTAAAACCCTTAGCAGTCTTACTTGTGCAGCTGGAGGAAGCTCACCTATCTCATCGAGAAAAATAGTTCCATTATCAGCACGTTCAAATCGTCCCCTTTTCCGGGACAAAGCGCCGGTAAACGCTCCTTTTTCATGTCCAAACAATTCGCTATCTAACAATGACTCCGGAATAGCCCCGCAATTGACGCTTATAAAAGGTCCCCCTTGACGGGTAGATGAATGATGGATTGTATTGGCGATAACATCTTTGCCGACACCTGTTTCTCCAAGTAGCAGAACTGGGCTTTCTGACGGGGCTACCATACGAACTTGTTTGGTCACGTTTTTAAGTCCGTAATCTGCCCCGATGATTTCATTACCATATTTGTGATGCAGTTCTGAATGAAGATATCTGTTGTCATCGGCCAGCAAATCTTTTAGATGTGTTACCTCCTGGTACTTCAGGTAGTTAGCTAGTGATATCTCGAACGGTTTCTGCAGCATTTCTAACAATTCGGCATGATCCGACGTAAATCTATCTTTCTCTGAAAACAGAGTTAGCGCACCCTTAAATTCTCCTTCGTATTGCAGCGCAAGATCCATCGCTGATTTCATCTCAAAGTCAACATATTCGCCAAACCAGTCTAGAATTAGATCCCACTTTTCCAAGCGCTCATCAAAGATGATCACCTTATCTTTTCGTTCAATTAAAACCAGGTTAGCCATTTCCTCAAGTTTTGCAAAACCAGGTACCAGCGTATGTTCTTTTCTGGTGTGCTTCTCGGAAACAGAAGCAAGAATGAGAATGGCCTTCATTTCCGGTTTGAGCATCTCCAGGTGAATTCGATCGACCGGCATCACTTTCTGCAAAGTACGAAAACAAGCGTACATGGCATGCTCGATTTCCAAACTGCCACAGATTCTCAAGGTTGCTTCTTTGAAGAACTCATCGGGAGTCATTACTTTTGCCTTGAAAAGGTTAGCATTCAACTTTATGTATCATAAACTCAGTTCCAATATATCGCAATTTAAATTCCCATATATTGAAGTTTTTAGAACCCCGGATAGCAAAACTTAGTTAATTCAATGGAATAAAAAGTGGTATGCTGTTCGCTATGGTAAAATCGAATTCCATTTATTCATTGTCAATTCCAATCAGCAGCAAATTCAAAATGCAAAACGATATTCATGGGATACTGATTGAGTTTAATTACCAAAACACTTCACGGAGATGAACATGAAAACACTGATTTTGGGTGGTTATGGTGCCGTTGGCATTGAGACTGCCAGAATTTTACTGGATAAAACTGAACTGGAAGTCATTCTTGCCGGCCGCAGCCGTCAGAAAGCCGAAGCAGCAGCGTCCGAACTAGCCGAGGAATCATGCAATCCCCGAGTATCCGGAATCGCGATAGATGCCTCTAACTTTACTGAAATTGTAAACGAATTTAAAAAGGTTGATTGGGTCATTATCTGTATTCCTTTAAGCGGGATTGGCAGTAAAATTGCTGAAGCAGCCTTTGAAGCCAATGTCAATTATATCGATATCAATGCCAATCATCAAAAACAGGTATACCTGCAACAGAAAGCCGAGGACATCAGAAAAAAAGAGCTGACATTTATTACCGAAGCGGGATGCGTCCCGGGAATACCTTCCCTTTTGGTCTTTCATGCTTTTTCGAAACTTGGGCAACTAAAAAGCGTTGAGGTGGGATCAATGGCTCGTGAGGCCAAGATTACTTACGGCTCTGTGTATGACATGCTGGTTGAACTTGGTGTAAGTCATCGAATTTACAAGGATCAAAACTGGATCAAAGCTAAACTGTCTGATGGCAGGAAAATCGATTTGGGTCCACCATTCGGAACAATGAACTGCTATCCTTTTGAATTCTATGAATTGCTAACGTTGCCAATGGAGAAACTGGGTATCCAAAATCTTGGATTGTATGCACCAGGTGTTAATCCGGCTATAGACTCCCTATTTTTTATCTACATGATGACCGGTCTCTACAAATCAAAAACCGCACTGCACCTGGGTGCCAGGTTCGCGACTTGGGCCGAAAAATTTACGAAACCGCCGTTTGCTACTCTGGTTCAAGTTAATGCACTTGCGCATAACAACAATCGAATACTGGTTCGTGTCAGTCATTCCGATGCTTATCAAGCGACAGCGATACCTTTGGCAGCATGTATAATTCAAATGCTGGAAATGGATCTGATCTCTCAATACGGAATGCACTTGATGGGACATTTTCTGGATTCAGATGAGTTTTTAAGAAAAATTGCACAACTGGGCATGGATGTGATTGTAGAGGATGGAATTGAATCGATCACCGCAGTTGCTTAAACATCAACTATTTTTTTGTATAGATCCTAAGAAACGGCAGTCAGACTTAATTATCACTTTGTCATGGTGACGAGCAAGTAGTGTTACAGAAATCTGGTTACGTCACCAGGCTAAACAGAAACTCAATAAAATTCGGAGTTAAAAATATCCAAAAACATAAATAAAGAGTTTCTTTTATATTTGAGAAAATCAGATAACAGGATACCTATTAAACAATCAGGGTGCTGATTTTAGAAATATCATTCCAAAAGCAATAAACCAATCAAACCTCCAAATCCTCAATTTATCAGTTCCTGTAAGCCGAGTGATAAGCATTATCGTATGCTTACCATCGACAATCTCTATTTCTACAAGCTAAACAATTGAGATTATGTATTTGTGGAAACACCTACAAGTTATATATGGTTTATGGATATTTTAATCATTTGAAGTTTAAACCAGTTTAGCCAAAAGTATAAATCAGTATGTCCCAGTTCTCCTTTTGTTCACCCACACCCTCTCTAACTCGCTTTGTGCCGGAAACCAATCCCCATGATGAGTTTTATGGTGGTATTGATGTTGGTTCCAGGTTTACCAAAGTGGCGATTATTAATGATCTTCAATTGGTTTCCTATGCAATCCTTGACACCGGAACATCTGTTGCGAAAGCCGCAGAGGAGGGGTTGAGTGGGATTATTGAAAAGCTTGGGATCAAAGAATCGCAAATCAGGAAATTAGTTGGAACCGGGTACGGGCGTGTCTCACTGTCGTTTGTCGACAAAACCGTAACCGAACTTACCTGCCATGCAGCAGGATGTCATTTTGTAAATCCCGAGATTCGAATGGTCATTGACATTGGTGGTCAGGACACAAAAGTTCTGAAGCTGGACGATCATGGATCGATGGTTGATTTTGTCATGAACGACAAATGTGCTGCAGGAACCGGCAAGTTCCTGGAAATGGTTGCTCGAACCTTGGATATTGACCTGGAAGCCCTGTCCAACCTGTCGGATCAATCCGTTCACGCTTGTGATATTAGCAACATGTGCGTTGTGTTTGCCGAATCCGAGATCATATCTTTGCTGGCAAAGGGTGTAGTTGCTGAGAATATTGTGGCTGGTATTTATGAATCTTTTTCCCGGCGAATAGGCAATATGGTTAAACGATTTGGAATCGAAAAGCGCCTGGCCTTTGTCGGAGGAGTCGCTAAGAACAAGGGGTTGAGAGACAAACTGTCGTCTCATCTTGAGACCCCCTTTTTACCAATGGCAGTAGATCCTCAAATCACCGGAGCCCTCGGTGCCGCTGTATTGGCAAAAAAAATAAAATGATAGGAAACAATGGCATTCAAAATTACGGAAACACTGGATGATGTGAGCAGCAACCTGGCAATCAACCTGGACCTGGCCAAGGATGAGGGGAAAAAGGTTGTGGGTTGCCTGTGCTCTTACTCTCCTAAAGAATTAATACACGCTGCAAATGCAATCCCGGTCGGTTTATGCGGCTCAACCCAGGGTCCCATTGCCAAGGCAGAAGAAGTGCTGTCTGTCGATCAATGTCCCAAAGTGAAGGCGACCTATGGTCGTGCTATCTCCGGCAGTTGCCCGCTATTTCATCTGGCGGATTGCAATATCTCTGAAACAACCTGTGATGGGCGGAAAAAGATGTACGAGCTGCTGGAAAGGGAAAAACCGATGTATGTGATGGATCTTCCCCAAAAACCCGACTCCGATGCGGCGCTGGATCATTGGGTGGCAGAGGTGAAGGCAGCGAAGAGATTTCTGGAGCAGCAACTGGATGTAACAATCACGGATGATGATTTAAGACGCGGGATCGATTTGGAAAATCGCCTGCGTATGGCTAAAACAAAGCTATTCAACGTTTTGAAGCACAATCCCTCTCCAATCTCCGGTCTGGATTTTACAAAGATCATGACCAAATTAAACTATAGTGCTGATTACGAAGCCTATATCGATGCCTTGGAGCAGTTCCACAATGAATTAAAGGAACATATAGCCAACAAGGATTTTGTCTGCAATACCGATCGTCCCAGAATTCTTTGGACCGGCCTGGGAAATAGTCTGGGGTGTAGCAAAGTTCTGGAGATTGTGGAAGAAAGTGGCGGTATCGTGGTTTGCAGTGAAGGATGTGGTGGTGTGACGCGCACGGAAGATGTAATTGAGCTTGGAGAAAATGATGATCCCATTAAAGCCATTGCCAAACGTTACCTGAGGGTGACTTGTGCCTGTATGACGCCAAATAATCAACGCCTCTCTGATTTGGAACGGTTGGCCGCCGAGTTCGGGGTTGATGGGGTGATCGATTTAGCCTGGCAGTTCTGTCAGCCGTTTGAAATTGAATCATATCGGGTTCGGGAACTGGTTACACAACAGCTCAATCTTCCTTTTCTGCATGTCGTGACCGATTATTCCCAGTCCGATACGGAACAGCTGAGGGTTCGAATTGAGGGTTTTTTAGAACAAATAAACACGAGAAAAGAGTATGCCGTCTGTTAATGCTTCCAACATCAGTAAAATATTTAATGAGGAGAAAAACGGTGAGCCTATTCAAGCGCTCACGGATGTTTCCCTTCACATTGAAGACAACGAATTTGTCTCCATTATCGGACCCAGTGGCTGTGGAAAATCAACCTTTTTAATGATGATCGCCGGTTTGGAAACACCGACTAAAGGGAAAATAACATTGGATGGTAAGACGATCGATGGCCCGAATGGAAGCCAATCCATCGTCTTTCAGGAATATTTGCTATTCCCCTGGAAAACGGTAAGACAAAACATCGAATTTGGCCCGGTCTTAAAACATGAATCCAGAAGTGCCTTTCACCACACCTGTGAATCACTCATGGAGTTGGTAGGGTTAACCGAGTTTGCAAATCACTATCCCCATGAATTATCCGGAGGTATGAAACAGCGCGTGGCTATCGCTCGGGCGCTGGCCTGCAAACCAAAGGTGTTGTTAATGGATGAACCCTTTGGTTCTTTAGATGCCCTAACCCGGGAGATGTTGCAAACGGAATTGCAGAATATCTGGTTGAAGACCCGGTGCATGGTGCTTTTTGTTACCCACAGCATTTCAGAGGCTATTTTCCTTGCAGATCGGGTGGTGGTCATGAGCAAACGCCCCGGTTCGATCAAAAACATCGTACCAATCGAACTGGAGCGCCCCCGCACCCGAGATGTGCATACAAGTACTGCCTTCAAAGAATATGAGCAGATCCTGAAAGAAGCTGTCTGGGAAGAGGTGACAGCATGAATCCGATTGCATTTGTTAAATCAAAGTATCGTAAGTTGATCTCACCGTTGTTGATTCTTATTATCTGGGAAACCATCACCCGGCAGGAACTTGTTGCCGCATGGTTTCTACCTGTACCCAGCATTGTGTTTCAAACCCTTTTTGAGATGATTGCATCGGGCGAATTGTTATACCACGGTTATGTCAGCCTGGGACGAGCGTTGGTTGGATATAGTCTGGCTGCGGTTATCGGCGTCAGTTTGGGAATTATGATCTCATGGTCCCGCTTGTTGGAGGACTTTTTCGATCCCCTGATCGAGTTGCTGCGCCCGCTTTCTACCTTTGCCCTCATTCCCATTTTTTTCCTCTGGTTTGGTATTGGTGACACATCAAAAATCATGATTATTTTTAAATCCTGTTTTTTCCCTATTATTATCAATACCATCGCCGGTATCAAGGGCGTTGACCAAAAGCTTATCATGGCAGCCCGCTCCCTTGGTGCTTCTGGTCTGCAATTGTGGATCAAGGTGTTGCTTCCGTCCGCCTTGCCGATGATTATTACCGGGATGAGAATTTCAACCGCCATCGCCATGATGTCTCTTGTGGGGGTTGAAATGCTGTCCAGCGATTCCGGTTTGGGATTTCTAGTCATCGATTCCCAGCGCACGTTTGATACTGAACGTGTCTTTGCCGGCATTATCGTTCTTTCTTTGCTGGGCTTTTCGCTGGATCGGTTAGCCAGAAAGGTACAGCAGAGAATTCTGTCCTGGCATGTGGAAACCTCATTGGCGGGGAACCATTAGTAAAT
>JAKSDL010000912.1 GCA_022360105.1 Pseudomonadota bacterium | reverse complement strand
GAATCGCTTGTTGAATTTAACACGATAATACCGATTTTTAACTTTGGGTGGATCAATTCAGAAAGCTTTTTTATCCAGGATTTGCAAAGAGAGCAATTGGCTTCAACCAGTAAAAAAACCAGATTGTGTTGATTGATATTCGCTGCGTTGACAGGATAAAATTCTGATATCCAGGGATTACCTGGCTTGAGCCCTAAAACATCGAATAGTGGCCTGCGCAGGGTCTTTTTGGAAATCAGGCGAAAAACCAGAATGACGGCTATAACAAAGTACAATCTTTGTGAGTTTCCATCATTTGGCATCTCGCCGTTAACTAACAAGACACCGATTCCACCAATCATTACCAGGTTCACCGTGGTCGAGATTGTGATTGGAAGTTGAATCAACCCGCCATAACACCCGCATTCTTTCAAGTTTCTGTATTTATGCCCCCACAGACCCAATAAAGTGAAAACTATCAATATTCCGATAACAACAGGCAGCAGCTCATTTATATAAATTTGTAGTATTAAAGCCAGACCCAGCGCAGCTTCCAGTTCGATAAACAAAATGGCAAGCATGGCTGAGAGAGCCTCCGGAAGCAATCTAAATCGTTTTACATGTATGACAAACAGTTTTGAATAAAAAGCTTTTAAGCTTGCAGTAAACAGGAAGAAAATTCCAATAATCGTCGTTGTTACAAATGTCATTCGTCAATGCCTCTCAAACTGGCTTGTGATAGCAGGGCTACAAGACTATAATTAGCTGAATGGATAACACCGGGAGATCGTCATTGTCCGTAAAACCCGCTTAAACGCCTCTTCACTTCAAATAAATTTTACGACTATCATGACAAAAAATCTAATATTTTTAGCGGGAAAGAACGCTTACCACACTATCAAAGAATCCGGGCTAAAACCTGATTCGGTTAAAACAATCGCCGGAGCAGCCGGTGGCCCCAAATGGTTGGTTTTGAATCGGTTTGATCGTATGTTGTTTCCTGAATTTTTTAAACATCGTACAAAACCACTTTATTTAATTGGCTCTTCCATTGGTGCCTGGAGATTCGCTGCCATGTGCCAGAATGATCCGGTTGAAGCCCAACAAAAATTTGAAGATGCTTATATTCATCAACGTTATAGTTCAAAACCCAATGCCCGGGAAGTGTCCGTTGAAAGTAACCGTATCATTGACATCTTTTTGGGGAAAAACGCGGTTGAGGAGATTTTAAGCAACTCGGTATTTAAAATCGGATTTATCTCCGTACGTTGTAAATGGCCGTCTACGAGTGATTCCAAAGCGTTACTTGGTACAGGACTGCTCATAGCCTCTGCAGCTAATCTGATCCACCGTCGTTTGCTTAGAATCCAGTTTGAACGCACACTGTTTCATCATCCTGAGATCAATCCTCCTTATCTGGAAACCAATGAGTTTCCCCTGTCCAAAGT
>JAKSDL010000724.1 GCA_022360105.1 Pseudomonadota bacterium | reverse complement strand
TTTTTTACCAAATGCTAGTTAAAGAGAAATATCTAACTTCACATTGAAGATGTCAATAAAAAATATTTTTTACCAAACTCAAGCACTTAAATAGCATTGATATGCGGCGAGTTATCCTGATGTAGACGGCTATAATTTCTTTATTCGATTCGTGTTTTCCAAATACGGACAGGAGCTTTCAACGTATGTTTACGATCATTACACATGATTTATAAAAATACTCTTTTATTTCAGATAGATAAAATTTTTCAAAAATAATGTTTTAACCTTTTAAAGGGGTTAAGCTTTTTTCAGTAAAGATTTTTTCATTACACGTTTGATTGGTAAGAAAAACGAAGGAGGTCACAATGATTTGACTGTTAACTACTGATTTATTTTTCTATTTAAGAACAGGATAAAAAGCTTTGGTCATTTTAAATTTGTTATAATTCTATAGTGTTAAGCAAGGTTTTGAGCAAATCAGGTAAAGAATTTTCTTAGTCCGGAAAGCATTGATATCAACCTATCTTTATGTATTATTTAACTTTTCTATTCCTTTATCGCCATTTTTCCATATTGTCCTTCCTTTCCTGATCGATTCTTTTAACTTTCAGTGGACCTGTTCATGTAAAGAATTTTTTACATTTAACATTTATCATACAGATAAAATGAAAACTCATAGCTACTATATTACAAAGATCAGAGCTAATTAAATATTTATATATGGACATATAAAGTAAAATTATGCTTTTTTATTATTATGTTTTTTTTGATGCCATTATTAACAGAGAATACCTACTGAAATAATCGAAAATGCAATCTCATTCGGTTCAAGCCAATAGTACAAAGGTCAAGGAGCAAGAGCTGGTAAAGACGAGCAGGCTGGAAGTCATCTGGAAGGAAGTTATGGATCGAGAACTTCGTAAAAACAGACCGGTTGTTGAGCTACCTTTAAGTATTCTGGTTCGGACATTCGCCGAGCAATATCTTTCAGGTGGGATGAGCAGGAAAGCCAGTATCAGTTTAATGATCAGAAACAGAATCGCTTCGATTCAAGCTGCCATAGCCAGACAATTGGATGAGATACTGCATCACGATGAATTTCAAGCCATGGAATCCCGCTGGAGAGGCTTACATTTCTTCATCGCCAGCTCCAAAGCTGGTTCAGACATTAAAATCCGTGTCCTAAACATATCCAAGACCGAATTACTTAAAGATTTTGAGCTTGCCATTCAATTCGATAGAAGCGCTCTTTTTGAGCATGTTTACGAAAAAGAATTTGGTTCATTTGGTGGCAACCCTTATTCGTTTTTAATAGGTGACTATGAG
>JAKSDL010000278.1 GCA_022360105.1 Pseudomonadota bacterium | reverse complement strand
CCCAGTCAAAGGGTTTTTCACTACCGCGATCCGCTCCAAAGGCGTCTTCGATTGCCAAAAAGCGATCTCGTCTTCTTTGGTTTTTCGAGATCTCCACTAACTGTAGCAAGCAGGAATAATAACAGTCTAGACTCGATTTAATGATTTAGTATCAGCCAGAATCAAGTGATTTCCAGATGAATTTGGGGGAATCCGAATCCGGGTCGGACCAAGCTGTGTCGCTGCAAATACAAAAAATCTGTCACCCGATTTCCAATTACGAATGAAGCCTGCGGAAAATCAGGCGATGCAGATTGTCACCTGATTTGTTTGATGTGATGAATGTTTCCAACTTTGAGAGGGAGCCAACCTTTTATCTGGTTACAAAAGGAAGCTTCAAGTTCTTTGATCGCCGGTTTGCTAAGCCGGGCCATGGGCAATGCCTGACCCGACTGCCGAAGTTAAGCCGGAAACTGGGCATTGGCTCCAGCGCCGATGTCGAACACATCACCTGATATCATCGCCGAACCCTCACTGCAAAGATAAGCCGCTGCCTCACCGACGTGTTCGGCTCCAAACAAACCAACCGGCAGTATGTGACGGCCTTTTGCTGCCTGGTTGAACTGTTCAAATGTCAATTTACGACCCGGAACCAGCCTTGATAAAACATAGTCGTTGTCGAGCAGTTTTGTATGCACTAATGTCGGACAGAGTGCATTGCAGGTGACGTTGAATTTGCCCAGGGCCATAGCTGTGCTTTTGGTCAATCCTATTACACCCCATTTGGTGGCTGAATAGATAGGAAAATTCGGGCTACCTGTTCTGCCGGTCACAGAAGACATCATGACAATACGGCCTGATTTTTGTGCTTTCAAGATGGGGGTCGCAACCCCAACTGTTTTAATCACACCTTTGAGATTGATATCGATAACCAAAGAAAGCTCTGCCTCGGAAAAACCTTCCATAGCACCTATTTGAGTGATTCCTGCATTAGCAACAACAAAATCCAGACTTCCAAACTCGGATACAGCTCGTTTCATAGCTGCTGCCTGAGCCTTACCATCGCGAACATCCCCTTTAACTGCAATGCATTTTACACCAAATGACTCGATCTTCTTTTTGGCATTTGCCAGGTCTTTGCTTGTTGCCAGGGGATATGGAACCTCTTTGATCTGTTTTGCAATATCAAAAAGAACGATATTTGCACCCCTTCTGGCCAATGATTCGGCACAAGCATAACCGATACCACGTGCTGCGCCAGTCACAAATGCACTGCGACCTGCGAACTCTTTTATTTTCGATGGTTTGTGTGAGTCTGCAAATGCATTTGGAATGATCCCTGTTGTAAGTCCGGCACTAACCGCAGCTGCTGCTGTGCCAACGACAAAGTTTCTTCTTCCTTCATCCATTGGTTTTTCATTCCTGTTTGTTTTTTCAGTTTTCATGAAATTGCTCCTAGCTAAGATTATTAACGCAGTTTTTAATTTAGTTTGAAAACGAACATAGCCACATAGATTTGAACTATTCAGTCATAGACATCCTCCTATTGTATGGAATCTAATCGATTGGTTAGTCATCTATTTAACCGGTATCCAAACGGCGTGATCCACGGGACCTAGCTGACATAAATGTTCTGCCAGCAGCAGGCCTTCCCTGGATTTCATTGGTTCAACATCATTGTTCCATACAACGACAACAGACAAGTCGCCATCGTACAATGCGTGGTTTGCCATAAATGTTTCCTCAGCACTTGTTGACTGACTGATTTCATCCATCTTTTTCTTCAAAGAAGGAATCGCTTCTTTAACGGCATCTGCTGAGGAACGGACGCGTATTAACTCAACCCATTTCATTATTTACCTCCTGTTTGGTAGATATATCGCAATTTCCAAACCAAACCACTTACCACTGTAATTATTGAATAAACTCTGATTTCCAAAATGTAAAACGTTGTATATTGCCTCATAGGACGCAGCATGTTACGTTAACGCAAAATATTGCGTGACAGGAGGATCAAATGAACATTGAACCAAGTATATTTTTCAAAGAGGTTACCCTTCGGATCTGTGGGGATCTGGACATTGAAAAAGCTCTTCAGGATACATTTGAATACATTGAACAGGTAATGCCAGTTGATGCCATGGGATTGGTGCATACAGACGATAAGCACATGACCATGTTTCCTGTTGCCTCGGTGCAACGCAAAGACATCGATTTCTATGAGTATAGAGGAAGCAGAAATGTACCGGTCATGCCTTTGTACGACAACTACGAAAGAGATCGAGATGCATTGGAGGTGGAAATGGGTTCGGTTTTCATACTCAATCGGCCCGAAGCATGGCGCAATGAAATGCTTGAGCTTTTCCCCAACCTGGCTAACTGTTCCTCCTTAACTCTTCAGCTCAAAATCCGTGGGGAAAGAATTGGCGTGTTCTTGGTCTCCGCCAAAGGTCATGAGCGGTATACAAAAGCAGATGCCTCTTTGTTGGCAACCGTCAAAGAACCTGTTGCCGTTGCTTTGAGCAATGTGCGTCGCTATCGGGAACTGGAAAAGCTTAAAGATCTCTTGGTTGAGGACAACAAGGCTTTGTCAGCCGACATTAAAAGGGCCTTAGGTGTAGAAGTTGTCGGTGCGGATTTCGGGCTAAAAGAAGTCATGCACCAGGCTCGACAAATTGCCCAGTCGACCAGTCCGGCTCTGTTATTAGGAGAAACCGGCACAGGCAAGGAAGTTATTGCCAATGCTATTCATATGGCTTCTCCCAGGCGTAAAAGACCCATGATTTCTTTGCAGTGCGGCGCGATTCCGGTTTCATTGCTTGATAGTGAACTATTCGGACACGAGAAAGGTGCTTTTACAGGCGCAACTGAACGGAAAAGAGGGAGATTTGAAAGAACAGATGGCGGCACGCTTTTTCTTGACGAGATAGGAGAACTAAGTCTTGAGGCCCAAGTCAAACTTTTACGAGTGCTGCAGGAGAAAAAAATTGAACGAATAGGAGGAACACGAACAATAGAAGTTGATGTCAGGGTGATTGCAGCCACTCACCGTGACCTTGAAGCCATGGTTCGTGAAGGCAAGTTTAGAGAGGATCTGTGGTACCGTCTTAATGTTTTGCCGATACGCATCCCTCCGCTTCGCCTGCGGAGGGAAGATATTCCATCCCTGGTACAATACTTTGTTGAAAAAAAAGCCAGGGAGATGAACCTGATGAAGACTCCCAGGATCGATAACACTTCGTTAAATCGTTTAAAACACTATGATTGGCCGGGAAATGTACGCGAACTACAAAATATTGTAGAACGAGCTTTGATTCTTTCAGGAGGCGACTATCTTGATTTTCCTGAGTTAGAACCCATAAACGGTTCATTGAAGGTCAAAGCATCTAATCGGAAAAAAGGTTCCTTAAAGACCATGAACCAAGCGATAGCCAATCATATCAATTATGTTTTAGAAAAGACAGGTGGACAAATTGCCGGAAAAGGTGGTGCAGCCGAAATCCTGAACATGAATCCAAGTACGTTACGCTTTCGTATGAAACAACTTGGAATAAGATATAAGTAGTTGCTTTTTAATCCAATCTTGTTTGCCTGCTCAATTCTCGGTGCCCGATATTTAGTAACAGTATACTGATCATACTCTATGGGTGAAAACAGCTAAACTTTCATTTGATTCAATCCGCGCTACGCAAGAGGATGGTGGGTTTGATCTGTAGTCGTCGGATCAGGTAATAGGCACCCAGGCTGAGTGAAATGAGACTGACAGACACTGCGGTAAGTGCACCCAGCCAGATCAGGTCTTCTGAAGGTAGCTTCAAACGCAGATGCAACAACGGCAAGGCAATGGCAGTTCCCAACAAAATGGCAAACAGGGAGGTTATGAAAGCCAGCAGGATGTATTCCAGGTGCAGACTGTTTTTAATCACTGAAAGTTTGGTCCCCAGACAATGCAGAACGGTGGCATCATAAATCTGACGGGTCCGCCCCGTCGCCATCACACTGATTAGAACAAGCAGGCTGGCAGCAAAACTGACAGTTGCAACAACGGCAAGTCCGGCACTTGCCTTTGCCATCAACTCTCTGGCTGTACTCAGAATAGATGCAGTCCTTATCGTAACGATGTTCGGTGCTAGTTCCACAATCCTG
>JAKSDL010000044.1 GCA_022360105.1 Pseudomonadota bacterium | reverse complement strand
TCGATCGATCCTTGTTCCACAATGCGGCCCGCGTACATCACGGCAATTTTGTCAGCCAGGCCTGCCACAACAGTCAGATCGTGGGTGATCCAGATCAGTGACATTCCCTTCTCCCGAGTCAGTTTTTGAACTTCATACAGGATTTGGGACTGTATGGTGACATCCAGGGCGGTGGTTGGCTCATCTGCGATAATCAGATCAGGTCTGTTGGCCAGGGCAATGGCGATGGCCACCCTTTGTCGCATTCCTCCGGAAAACTGGTGAGGATAGGATTTAAGACGTTCTTCGGCAGCAGCAATACCCACTTGTTCCAATGCCTGCCGGGATCTTTCCCTAGCTTCCTTGTTTGTAACCTTCTCGTGCGCCTGAATCGCTTCAATCATTTGAGTGTCGATGCGTAACATCGGGTTCAACGTTGTCAGCGGATCCTGGAAGATCATTGCAATCCGTGATCCCCGCATTTGTTGCCACTCGCTTTCAGTACATGTAATCAAATCACGTCCTTTAAACATGATCTGGCCGCCGACAATGCGACCGGGCGGATCAACCAGGCCCATCAAAGAAAACCCGGTAACCGTTTTACCTGAGCCGGATTCCCCCACCAGACCCATCACTTCACCCGGGGCTATGGAAAAGCTGACATCGTCTACAGCTTTTGCCACCCCGGACTTGGTAAAAAAGTGGGTTTTTAGATGATCTACCGATAACAAAGGGACGTTTTTCATTGTTTAAGTCTCGGATTCATTATGTCGCGCAGCTTGTCACCCACCAGATTGATACTGACGATGGTGAGCACAAGTGCCACCCCGGGATAAAAGCTGATCCAGTATTTGCCGGAAAGCAGGTAATGATAACCGTTCGATATCAGAAGTCCCAGGGACGGTTCGGTAATGGGAAGTCCCAATCCGAGGAAACTTAGGGTTGCTTCCAGGGTTATGGCATGGGCAACCTGAACGGTGGCAATCACAATCAGCGACGGTGCCACATTTGGTAATAGGTGTCTGAAGATAACACGTCTGACAGGGAGCCTGAGACAACGAGCAGCTTCAATGTACTCCTTGTTACGTTCCGAAAGGGCTGTTCCTCGTGCCGATCGGGCATAGTATGACCATTGAACCACTACCAGTGCAAAGATGATTTTTCCCACACCCTGGCCCAGGATTGCCAGCAACATCAAGGCCACAAGCATGGCCGGAAAGCTGAGTTGCAGGTCGACCAGACGCATGACAAAGGATTCAAACCAGCCACCGAAATAAGCGGCCAGCAACCCGATAATCGAACCGATAAAAAATGCCAGCAGCCCACTTAAAACGCCAACACTTAAGCTGGTTCGCAGGCCATACATAATGGCCGACAGCATGTCTCTGCCCTGGCCATCACTCCCTAACCAGTAAACCAAACCGCTTTCACTGTCGGACATGGGAGGTAGGGTAGATTCCATGATATCGAGTTGCGCCAAGTCATAGGGATTCTGAGGCGCCAGAAGCGGAGCCATGACAGCAACCAGGATGATCAGCACTACCGCCACCAAAGCCATCACCGCTAACCGGCTTTCGGCAAACTCCTGCGCCAGCCGCCCCAAGGGCGTGTCAAAAAAAGCTCGTGATTTGGATCTCACTTTGTTTTTCATGTACCTACCTCATCGATGCGGACTCTTGGATCCAAAACAGAATACAGGATGTCAACTACCAGGTTGATGACGATAAACATGCTGACCACAACCATCAGGTAAGCAACAATAACCGGGCGATCCAACACGTTGATACTGTCGATGATCAGTTTGCCCATGCCGGGCCAGGCAAAGATAGTTTCCGTAACAACGGCAAAGGCGATCACCCGGCCGAATTCTATGCCGAGCACGGTGACAATCGGAATCATGATGTTTTTCAGAAGGTGAACTCCAACGATCCGCCTTCGTGACAATCCTTTGGCACGGGCATATTTAATGAAATCCATCAACATCACCTCTCGTGTTCCGGCTCGCGTCATACGGGTTATCAATGCGGCCTTAAACAGCGAAAGGTTGATAGCCGGCAATATCAGATGCCGGAT
>JAKSDL010000774.1 GCA_022360105.1 Pseudomonadota bacterium | reverse complement strand
GACTTTTACCTAAAAGCTATTCGCTACCGGCAGTTAGCTTTTAGCTTTAAACTGAGCACCTTCGGTACGTTTACATGAATACACCAAATAATGGAGCGAAGCGAGTCGTATCAAAGCTAGCAGCTGATCGCTAATAGCCAAAGGCTTTTCACTGAATAGCTGATGGTGGTGTTACACCATATAAATCGTCTACTGCAAAAACAGGTGCGAAACTTGAGTGATAAAATAAAAATATTGAAATTCAATCAAAGATGTGAATTATTCCTCAAGTTGATAGTCTTGAATTATCGAAAAAAACCAACCTGCCAAAACATCTTACCGTCGATTTACAGCCGAATAAAAACAAACAAAACTGCTTCCCTACAGTTGAAGAGATATCAAGGAAATCGCTTCATAAATAATGTTTTGAAACAGTTTGGCTTTTTTCAAACTTATCCGTCGGGTCAACTTCTTAATCTAACAATTGCGATTTTCAATGATATTCAATCCACTCAATTTATCCTAATTTTGCGATAAATAGATTCTATTTCTCCATAATTGAAAATAGAGGTTTCAAAGAAATTATTTGAAGAAAGGTACAACCATTTTAATAATAAAAAGACCTGTTTTTTTAATTTCTGTTTGAAAAATAAAAAGCTTCAGCGTAGTTTGTAAGGGTTACACACCATTTACCAATAACCCCAAAAAAAGGAGCATTTATGAGTCTTTCTTTACAATCAAGGCCAATGAGAATTCTTCTCTTCGCTGTAATGATTCCAATGCTAGTTATAGGTAGCTCTGTAACAGTGTTGGCAAAAGGGAAAAACACCCTGAAGATGGTCAAGGTTTATACGACCACTGAGCAGTCGATCTTAAAACTAAGAAAAATGGGACTGGATATTGCCGCCATCAAACAGGTCAAGGCAGTAGACAAATCCCTGTTTAAATTCCGTGTTGATGCGGTTGTAACCGATAAAGACTTAAAGAAGTTAAAAGCATTGGGATACACGGTGGAAGACGTACCTCCCTATCAACCCAAAACTCAGCTTCGCTCTTTATCTCAGAAAAGTGCCGCTGCGAATGAAACGGTTTATCACAGTTTTGATGAGCCCGGTTTGGGAATGCACGATCAGATACTAAAAGTAGCTGAGGATTACCCGGATATTGTCAAGCTTGAGACTTTTGGTCACAGTATTCAAAATCGACCGCTGATTGCTGTTCGTTTAACCGGACCCAAAAAATGGCATCGGGATGACGATGATGACGACGACGAAGATGACGATGATGACGATAATGATCGCCGTTTCAGAAGACCTGAAGTCCTGTTTGTAGCAACCCATCATGCTCGCGAGTGGGTTGCTGCAGAAATGGGTATTCGCTTGGTTAAGTACCTGGCTTCCGGTTACGGTACTATCCAGAGAGTTACGGATCTGCTGGATTCGGTTCAGGTTTGGATCGTACCTATAGCCAACCCGGATGGATATGAGTACACCTTTACCGACGAAAGACTCTGGAGAAAGAACCTCGCCGACAATGACGGTGATGGTGTCATCACCGGAAACGACGGTGTAGATCTTAACAGAAACTTCCCGGAACGTTGGGGGTTGGATGATGAAGGTTCCAGCCCGCAAATCACCAGCGCAACCTACAGGGGACCTTCTCCCGCTTCAGAGCCTGAAACTCGGCATTTAATCAAATTCATCAAGCACCATCGTTTTAAGTTTGTTGTTTCCTATCATACGTACAGCAACCTGATTCTATATCCATGGGGCTGGCAGGTGAAAACAACCTCCAACGATGATCCAATTTTTGTCGCCCAGGCTGGAACAGATGAGAACCCGGCGATTTGGGACAGTATTCTAAACCAGGGGTATGACCCTGGCCCGGGTGCGGATCTTTATCCAACCAATGGTGATTTTACCGAATGGACCTATGGCGCATTGAAGATTCCTTCCTACACCGTGGAACTGACCCTGGGTGAAGATGCAGACGGTAATGCCTACGGTTTTGAATTCCCGGATGATGAAGGGATGGTTCAAACAGTGTTTGAAGATAACCTGAATTTCGCCCTTTCCGTTGCCGAAAGTGCCAAAGATCCGGCACATCCTGTTTCTCCGGTTGGTATTGAAGTTACGGATGTTTACCATACGCCCATTTCCCAATCATGGGGAACCAAGCAACAGATCGAAGTTCTTGCCTGCAAACGTTGCAAGAAGTGGCCGAAGCTGTATTACTCCGTTGATGGCGGGAGAGAAAGAAGAGGCTTTTTTCGCTGGGAACGTGGCGAATATTATAACGAGAAATCCGGTAAGTACTTTGACAGATTACGCGCAACAGTTCGCGGACAGTCAGATGGAAGCATTGTTACTTACCGCATCAAGCATGGTAAAACGGAACTCGGTCCCTTTACATACACAGTATCCAAGGCAACAGGTGCTGATGTATTAATCCTGGCTGCTGAAGATTATACCGGAAATTATCCGGAATACGCCAATAACACCGAACCCAATTACCTGGGTTTCTACACGGCGGCTTTGGATGCAGCCGGATACAGCTATGATGTCTATGATGTTGATGCACAGGGCACAGCACCATCCAACCTGGAAGTTCTGTCCCATTACAAAGCAGTGATCTGGTATTCGGGTGATGACTATGCTATTACCAATCCTGGTTTTGAAGCTCATCAGGACATAACTCTCGCAGTTCGGGATTTCATTAACTATGAAAAAGGTAAACTGTTGGCTACCGGTCAGGATCTGGCCTGGTTATCCGCTGTTTACGGATTGTTCTCCGATGATTTCACCCAGTATTACCTCGGTGCTTTCAAGCACGTCGAAGGCGGTGGAATGGGGGCAGGTGATGTACCATTCGCAGTTAAAGGAATCGATGGCGATCCTATTCTCGGTGGCTTAACCTTCAATATTTCAGGTGGTGACGGTGCCAATAATCAGCATACTGCTGACACTTTCCTGGCAACCGGTGATTTCTTGCCCCACTTTGAAACTAATATCTCAGCAAAGTACGACAGAACTGAAGGACCTTACGACCCTCATTCCGGTTCGTATTATGTTTATAGCCAAACTGCCGATTCGAGTTACAAAAGGCTGATCAGAACGGTAACCCTGCCTGCAGGTACTCCAACCCTGACATTCTGGGCTTCTTATGACATAGAACCCGACTGGGATTATGCATTTGTAGAAATTCATGAAGTGGGAACCGATAACTGGACAACCCTGCCGGATGCCAATGGTGCGACTACCACTAATACAGGTGAAAGCTGCACCTCCGGTTGGGTGGACGAAATAAATCCGTTCCTGGCTCATTACATGGATGCTGATTGTAATCCTACCGGAACAACAGGCACCTGGAATGGTATTACAGGTAACAGCGGTGGTTGGCATCAGTTTGAAATGGATCTGACTGCATGGGCCGGCAAAGAAGTTGAAATTTCCATCACCTACGCCAGTGACTGGGGAACTCAAGGTTTGGGAGTATTCCTGGACGACGTTGCGATTGCAGGTCAACCGGTTGAGGATTTCGAAACCGGGTTGGGAAGCTGGACACCGGATACGGCCCCGGGCAGCAGCGCTCCTAATAACTGGCAACATTTGGCAGGAACAGGATTCCAGGAAGGTCCCGTCATCAGAACCGAAGATACCGTTTATATGGGATTCGGTTTTGAGGCTATCGATAACGAAGCAACCAGAAACGCTCTTATCGATAAAATCCTGGATTACTTCGGATTGTAGATTAATCCGTTAAATATCTCCTTAAGGCCTCCTTTGGGGGCCTTTTTAGTTCCTCTCCGGATTGTTCTCCGTTCCATCCCGAAAATGCTTTGGGAAGACCCCGAATTGTCTTTTAAACTGATTGGAAAACTCATATTGAGATTTGTATCCAAGGTTCACCGAGATCTCCGAAATTCTCAGGTCGGTAGATCTTAACAATCGGCAGGCTTCGTCCAGTCTTCTTCTTACAATATATTTAACGGGCGATATGCCGATGCTGCTTTTGAACGATTTACGAAAGGATTCGTATCCCCAACCGTTTTGCTTACAATATTCCTTTAAATCAAGGCGTTGATCCAGGCTCATGTTGAAGTCCAGGCAACTCTTTTCCACCATGTCATTGATTTCTCGGTCTTGGTTGGCAAGGTTCCCCTGGTTGATAAGGTCGCGCACAAATCCCAGAAACATAAGGGATACATCAGGAAGTTTCTTCTCACTGCTTTGATCCAACAATCGCATCAGATTCTCAAATTCAGCCACGATGGAGCGATCAGGTGCCACCTGGTAGACTGGTTTATCGTTTTCCAACAAACCGATTGCCGTGAGCTTGTCATAGAATTCAGTATTGAAATCGATATAATATTCATTCCAGGTTTGCTTGGGATCGATATAGGTAGAATGAACCATGCCCGGTCTTCTTTGAAATGCGCTCCCCCGCGACAAGGAGTGGGACCTTCCATTTTCATCTCTGTATTCACCACTGCCCTTCACCACATAAACCAGCGAGTAAAATGGGAATTGTATGGATTCGTGATCTGTTTCCATACCGGTTTTATCGATAAAACCACAACCAATCCAATCACCGGAATTCCCAATTGATCTGGATACGTTAATTACATTTTTGTTTAAGCAAGATTCTGCATCTTTAGTGACATTCTTGAGGATATATTTATGAGTGTTCGGTTTCATTGGCCGGTGTTTCAATTGATTGTAGGATGGATAACTAGTTACCCATCAACGTGAGCCATCTGTCAGAACCCCGGGGGATTCTTTTTCGAAGCTGCAAGTCTCGCTTCTCACATCCAGATGGTTAACTGTCCTTAATTAAATAATATTGAGGTGGAACCGCCGGTGGGTTGGCTGCGCCCATCCATCATACGAATTTAAGATGCCTGTCCGATCTCTCAAATTCAAATTACCATTTAACATATCCTTTTTACCAGAACGACTATTTTATTCAAGTTTAATTTTGAGCTATGATTATCCTCAGATAACAATTAAAAAGGAGCTACAATGTATACACTGAATAAGGTGTTCTATTGGAAAATAGACTTTTGGATTCTACCATTTAATCAAATGGTAACAAGAGCATCACAGAAAAAATCCCGATTAAAAACAAAGCTGAAACTGGTATTGGACAGCCTGGCAGAAAGGGAGTTGATCCTATATCTGGCGACATTATTCGGGTCTTTATTCTTGTTGGGGGTTCTAAACCTCTTCTCAACCTGATCAAATGCACCAAAATATGTCGGGCTCACCAAAGGCGGAGGAGGTGATGGCCAGAGAAGCCTTGATATGGAGCCGGCCGGCCCTCATACAGTAGATTGGCGGGCCGGAAAATCAATTGTTCATTTCAAAGGGAATATCAAACTGAATGTGGCGCCTTTATTGATGCCTTCGCTTTCAGCTACAATTGCGGCGCCCATTTCCTGCATGTAATTCGCACAGCTATGCAGACCAAATCCGAATCCATCTTTTCTTGTGGTAT
>JAKSDL010000765.1 GCA_022360105.1 Pseudomonadota bacterium | reverse complement strand
GGGCCAAGAACAATGACGGCAGCCAAGGCAGCAAAACCACCAACCGAGTGAACGATCGTTGAACCTGCAAAATCGGTAAAACCGAGCTCGGACAACCAGCCTCCGCCCCATCCCCAGTGTCCGGAGATTGGATATATAACAATGGTTACCAGGGCTGATACAATCATATAACTGCCAAATTTAATACGTTCGGCCACAGCTCCGGAAACAATGGTAGCCGCTGTGGCGGCAAACACTGCCTGAAAGATGAACGCTGCCATAACCGGTACCGAAGACCAGCTGAGGGAGGCATAAGAATCAACTTTGGAAGGGTCGACAAAAAAACCGGAATATCCGATAAAAGAGTTCCCGGTTCCAAACATGATGGCGAATCCAATTGCCCAAAAGCTGATGGTACCAATGGACAGATCCATCATATTCTTCATCATAATGTTCACGGCACTTTTTGACCTGGTAAATCCGGACTCTACCATGGCAAACCCGGCCTGCATGAAAAAAACCAGGACAGCAGCGAAAATCACCCAGACGGTATCTAATGCATAGTTAACAGCAGGTACAGCCTCTCCGTCGATTTTACCTTCCAGGGCAAATGCCGAAAAAGCAAAGAATGAATTCAAGATTAAGGTACCTAACAACGCTTTTTTCATAATGTCTCTCTGTTGCTCCTGTTTATTAAAACGAAATGGACAAAATAGCCTCGGACCATTCACGATCCCGAATGTAATAAAATCGAATGATTGGTTTATGTATTCCAAGGAGCGTGCCAGGGTAAAAATCCATATATTTCTGATACTTGCAGTGCTTTTTTGAATTGACATTATTGACATTAGTGTCAATTACCCACAAAGGCGACATAAAGCGCAATATTTGGGAAAGCCGGCATAGATTGCAGAATGGGCCGGCACAGCCTGCCCATCGACTATCGCTTTTGAGCACACTCTTTCCGAGCGACAACGGAGTTGCCCATCCTACGATTTGGCATATCCGGCTATTTGGATACTTTAAAGAAAGGATTCTGATTGAGAGCTAAAAAGTCCAGACCGGTGAGACCGGCCCGGACTTTCAAATAGGAGAATAAAATATGCTTAGGACTGAGGAACAATCCCAATTTAGGAGACGAGCGCGAAGAATACACCCGTTGGGAGGGAGAGGAACTAATCGTGGTATGCTTGTTCTCCGTGCAGCGTACCATCCAGACCTTGAACTTCAATTTCGTTGGAAACTCTTAAACCGATCGTCTTGTCGATTAATTTAGCAATGATGAGGCTGACAACAGATGCATACACAACGGTAATGATTATTCCCAGGATTTGTTCGAAGAATAAACCCAGTCCTTCTGAGAAGTTGTAGAAGATGCCATCCGCACCACCAGGGTTGATCATTTTTGTTGCCAGTATACCCGTCAGCAAAGCACCTACCATCCCGCCGATACCATGTACACCAAATGCATCGAGAGAATCGTCGAAGCCCATTTTATCTTTCAGTCTGACGCCCAGAAAACAGGCAAATCCGCCAATTAATCCGATAATCACGGCAGATGAGGCTGTTACAAAACCTGAAGCCGGTGTAATGGCAACGAGGCCTGCTACCAGACCTGAAGCTGCTCCAAGGATTGACGGCTTTTTAATCAATACCCATTCAGCCACAACCCATGCAACCAGACCTGCTGCGGCTGAAAGATGTGTTACGACCAGGGCATTGGCAGAAAGGGAATTGGCTGCCAGTGCACTACCGGCATTAAATCCAAACCAACCAAACCATAACAGTGCCGCCCCTAAGACAGTTAAGACCAAATTGTGAGGGGGCATGGGGATTTTTCCGTAAGACATTCGTTTGCCAATGACTACCGCCAGCACAAGAGCAGAAACACCGGAACTGACATGAACAACCAGACCACCCGCAAAATCAAGTCCGCCCCGTTGCAGTAAAAATCCATCGGGGTGCCATACCATATGGCAAAGCGGATCATAAACAAAGGTACCCCAGAGCAGGATAAAAGCTACCCAGGCAGAAAACTTGATTCGTTCGACGACAGCACCGGCGATCAAAGCAGGTGTGATGATGGCGAACATGCCCTGGAACATCATGAATAGTACGTGGGGAATGCTGCCGTTGGCCTCCAAACCTACGTTATTTAAAAAAATGTAATCAAACCCTCCGATGAATCCAAATCCTGTATCGCTTCCCCAGGAGAGGGAATAGCCAATAACATACCATTGCAGACTCATGATTCCCATGGCAAAAAGGGAATGCATCACGGCGCTCAACACGTTGTATGATCTAACCATACCTCCATAAAACAAAGCCAGACCGGGAATCATCAATAGTACCAGTCCGGTTGCCACAATCATCCAGGCTGTATCGGCCTGGTTAATTCCTGTTTCTGCCTTTGCCAGCAGCGGGTTTATTGCCAACAAGGCAGACAAGATAAGTGTTTTTCTATTTAATAAGTTGAGCATAAGGGTTCTCCAATGACAGTCGTTTTTAGACGTACCAATAGCGAGCGTTTATTGGTTCCTGATGGTTCTGTTTAATTTCGTTCAAATGTCAGATCGGATCTGACTGTAAGGTCGGTATGTAGCTTGACTTATGGGGGATGTTGAAAAAGGCTGCCCATTTACCGGTTTTTTTTAAACTTAGATGGCTGCAGTTCCTTTTTCACCTGTTCTAATGCGAATGGTTTCTTCCACATCGGTGACGAATACCTTGCCGTCACCTATTTTTCCTGTTCTTGCTGCGGAGATGACAGCATCAACAGCTTTTTCCACGACATCGTCGTTAACAACAATTTCAATTTTAATCTTCGGGACAAAGTCCACCTGGTATTCAGCTCCTCTGTAGAGCTCGGTATGACCCTTTTGCTGGCCAAATCCTTTGACTTCTGAAACTGTCATGCCGTAAATACCCAGGTTAGCTAACGAGTCCTTTACGTCATCCAGCTTAAACGGTTTGATTAATAGTTCTATTTTTTTCATGTTCATTTGTTTGGGGAGTTCAATGAATCAACCCGGTCCATTGTCTCATCTCAACAGACCGGATTGAAACATCTAAGACAGAAACGGACATTGAATCACTAGATAATGATCCAATGTTATGCTATCGCTGTGTAACCTCTCACAAAAATTACATCAGCAATAACATTTCGCGATACTTTGGCAATGGCCAAAGCTCATCTTCAACCAGCACTTCCAACCCGTCAGCAAATTCACGGATCTTGTTCATGGCTGGTAATGCGGATTCTTTGTAGTACATGGCGTGTTCGAGTTCATCGCCATGTGGTGTTTTTTCCAGGATCGCTCTCAATTCGTCAACTGCTTCCACTAAACCGTCGATACCTGCTGTGAGTTTGTCCAAAACAGCTCTTTGAGCTGCAGGTTCGGTTCCGGTTACTGACTTGGCTGCAGCGATGGATGTAGCAATTGTGCTTTGATATTTTAACGCAGCCGGCAAAATCATGGTAGATGCCATATCGATGCTGGCTTTGAATTCGATATCCAGTTTCAAGGTGTATTTCTCAAGTTTCACATTGTATCGGGAAGTTACTTCATTTTCGTTTAATACACCATATTTACCAAACACCTCAATGGCTTCCGGATCTTTCATTTTGGCCACAGCATCAGGAGTTGTCTTAAGGTTTGGCAATCCACGACTTTCAGCTTCTTTTTCCCATTCATCAGTGTAGTTATCACCGTTAAAGATAATTCTCTGGTGTTTGGTCAAAACGTCTTTCACAACCTCGTTAACGGCACTTTCAACATCATTTCCGGAACCGGCTTTTGCTTCTATCTGCTCGATCATGTAATCAAGAGAATCTGCGACAATGGTGTTAAGGGTTGTCAGCGGATCACCAACATGCTGGGATGAGCCTAACGCTCTAAACTCAAAGCGGTTTCCGGTAAAAGCGAAGGGAGAGGTTCTGTTCCGATCCGTGTTATCTTTCGGTAACTCGGGCAAGTAATCGGTACCCAGTTTGATAGAACCGCTGTCGGATTTTCCAGGTTTTTTGCCTGCGACAATCGCTTCAACAATCGCATTCAATTCACTTCCCAGGAAAATTGAAATGATCGCGGGAGGTGCTTCGTTTGCGCCCAATCGATGATCGTTGCTAGGCAAGGCCACTGCTGCTCTTAGCAATGGGGCATGTTTATCAACCGCACGAATAATTGCAGTTAAAAACACCATAAATTGCAGGTTATCTTGTGGTGTCGCGCCAGGCTTTAACAGGTTCGAACCGGTAGAGTCAGACATGGACCAGTTGCAATGCTTACCACTACCGTTGATTCCGGCGAATGGTTTTTCATGAGTCAGGAATTTGAACCCGTGTTTCGCTGCAGTATCAGTCATTACCTCCATCACCAGCATGTTGTGATCAACAGCCAGGTTGGCAGCTTCAAATACCGGTGCGATTTCATACTGCCCAGGAGCAACTTCGTTATGCCTTGTTTTAACAGGGATCCCCAATCGATATAAAGTTTGTTCGGCATCGTGCATGAAGTTAACAACCCGTTCCCGGATGTTACCGAAATAGTGATCATCCAGTGATTGTCCCTTGTATGATTCGGAACCAAACAATGTCCGACCGGATGCAATTACATCAGGTCTTTGGTTGTAAAATCCCCTGTCAATTAAAAAGTATTCCTGTTCCAATCCAACCGAGGTGTTAACATGGGTTACTTCTTCACTACCCAAAAGCTTCAGCATCTTAGCAGCACTGCCGGATAATGCGTCTTGAGACCTTAAAAGCGGGGTCTTTTTATCCAGGGCTTCACCTGTATAGGAGCAAAAAGCCGTAGGAATACAAAGAGTTGCACCCAGTTTGGTCTTTCTGATAAACGCCGGAGAAGTAGGGTCCCAAGCGGTGTATCCACGAGCTTCAAATGTTTGTCGGACACCACCGGATGGAAACGAAGATGCATCCGGCTCACCCTGGGAAAGTTCTTTTCCTGAGAATTGAAAGATCACCTGACCATCTCCCTTGGGAACGATAAAGGCATCATGCTTTTCAGCCGTGCTACCGGTTAAGGGATGAAACCAATGGGTAAAATGGGTGGCACCGTGATCCAGAGCCCAGTTCTTCATAGTACTGGCAACAACTTCCGCAACGCTGATATCCAAAGGTGTCCTTTCCACCATAGTCTTTTTAAGTTTCTTATAAATATCTTCCGGCAACCGCTCCTTCATCACGCGATCATTGAAGACCTGCTCGCCAAAAATCTCTGTAATGTTTTCGGACTCTGTGAGTTCAGTGTCCACAATACGATCGATAATACCTGATTTTGCTTTCTGTCTTGATGCTGACATAGTCCTTTCCTGTTCTAAAGTTTGTACTTCATGTGCATATCATGGAGCACTTAACTGCAAATGAAGTGCCATTTAATAAAACTTAAATATTACAGTTAATTAGCTTTTTATAATCGCATTGCACCGATGACAAAAGTGACAATATAGACAAATTATCCAATTGGGACTAGTTGGATGATTATCAATGTATTTCAATAGACTAATTCCAAATCCACAGAAAAGTGACATAAATGACAAGAACTATGAACTTTTAGTTATCATCAAAGATCAGATGATGTTGCACTTGACAAGAGGATATTTTCGCATACACTAAAATAGTAATGTAACAAGACTAACTGTAAAAACACATAGCTGGTATTATAAAAGCAGCGCAAACACAAATGATTTTTATTTAAAATGGTACCATTACTTGAGCTACAGGAAGGTGATATCGGTGAAGTAGTCGAAATTTCTGAAAAAAGCAACCATCTTGGAAACCATCATCAACGGAAAGACTGCCGCTGCCGAAATCATCGTATCAATGATTTGGGAATACGTGTTGGTAAAACTGTAAAGTTAATGCGAAAACAGCGCAGTGGTCCCTTGCTTTTAAAAGTCGACGATTCCAGGATTGCAATCGGCCGCGGTATTGCCGAACAAATCAAAGTATCACATCTTTAATGTTCCTCTCAAAGAATCGATCGAGACGGTCTTTCAAAATCCAAAATGATCGATTCGCCAGCCCCGCCTTGGTGGCTGCTGTTCCATTCAATGACATGTTCTAAAGCAGACACTGGATAATGGCAGTCTAAGAATGCACAAACGTGTCTTCCCCTGTTTCAAATTTTATACTAAAAACAAAATTCGGGTATTGAGGCTGTTTTTAAATTTGACAGCATATGGTATGATTCTAGCTCTAGTGATAGGTGACAGCTATTACCGAGGTACACTATTGCCAGAGGTATACACTCAACAGCCCGACCCGATTTCATTACCGAATCCAATAGCACTAATTACCAGTATGAAACAGAGAATTGGCATCGATATGGGGGGAACCAAAACGGAAATTATGCTGACGGGCAGCAATCCGCAAGAAATCCTTCAGCGTAAACGTGTCCCAACCCGGCAAGAAAAGGGATATACATTTATAATTGAGCAGACCGCAAATTTAATAAAAGACTATGTCAAGCTCTGTGATGAAGATCCCCTCATAGGCATTGGCATTCCGGGCTCAGTAAATCCGGAAACCAACCTGGTTCGCAACGCCAACACTGTGTGTCTTAATGGCAATCCCCTGAAAATCGATCTGGAAGAGAGGGTGCAATTACCAATATTTGTTGAAAACGATGCCAATTGTTTTGCTCTTAGTGAGGCTTTGCTTGGTGCCGGAAAAGGTAAGGATATTGTTATCGGATTAATAATGGGCACCGGGATGGGAGGTGGAATTATTAAGAATGGCAAGATCTGGAGCGGACGTCACGGCATTGCCGGAGAGTTTGGTCATACCTCCATCGATATGAATGGGCGCGATTGCTGGTGCGGTGAAAAAGGCTGCCTTGAGCGTTATATTTCAGGACCGGCATTGGAAAAACAATACCGGGAAGAGTCTGGGCAAGAACTTGAATTAAGAGAGATTGTCGAACGATTTGAAAAAGGGGAGGATCATTTTGCCAAAAAGGTAATTGAGGACTTCCTAATGTTTTTTGGCAGGGGCATAGCCAACGTGATTACAGCCTTTGACCCCGATCTGGTAGTTATTGGTGGCGGTGTTTCCAATATTCCGTATCTTTATACCACAGGCGTTGAATATGTCTCCCGGCAGGTTTTCAGCGATCATTTCACCACGCCGATTGTAAAAAACCAGCTGGGTGATTCCAGCGGTATTTTTGGTGCAGCGCTGCTGGCGGGCTAATCCGGCTTATTTTATCTTTTTATTCAGATCCTGAATCAATTGCGAGGCTGATTCAAACAAGGAATTATGATCTTCTACAGCGGTTGCCTGGCTGGTGAATCGCCTCCGATCCAATTCATCCAGGAAATCCGCAACTCCGGAAACGATGTCCGGTGGCAGCTCACCTTGTTCTCCCAATCTTTTGATATCGATGGTTGTAACCTCACCGGCTCCAAGGTTCAGTTTGTCAGCAACGTATCCTCTTAATGCCCGGGATAATTCAAGATAAAAAGCATCCCCTTCGGTTCCCAATTGCTTCTTTGCCTGTTTTAATCTTTTGGAGCCAACGCTTTTGGCGGCTTTGGCCCTGACCAGGGATAGATCGTTTTGCAGTTTGAGTTTCCGATTACTATAAACCAAAACACCTATATATAAAACAGGAGGACAAAACAGCAATAGAAACCAGCTCCAGTTCAGCGTTTGGGATTCCAATGCATCCTCAAACATATAGTTGGCAAATATTCCCTTGTCTTCCCTGGTGAACGACTGTACTTCACGGCTAACGGCACTGCTATGTACGACTACATCTTCTTTCTTTACTCTTCCCGTTGCCAGTACTTTTATGGGAATCGGTTTGCTTTCAATGGTCTGATAGGTTTCCAGCAAGGGATTAAAATAGGAAAATTTGATGGTTGGGATACGGGTAATATTGTCATGCCGGGGGCGGATGGTTTGTTTGAACAAAACGCCATCGGGCTGAATGTCACCCGGTTGCAGGTTGGTACTGATTGAGAAGTTCTCGGCAAATTCTCTGTTCTCAGTCAACAAAGGCGGTTCAATCACTTCATACCGACCCTCTCCCGTGATTTTGATGGAAAGCTCCACAGGATCACCAACCTTAACTCTCGTGTTCTCTATCGATGTGTTAATCTGAAACCTGCCGACGGCTCCGGTAAAGTATGGAGGACGGCCATTGCTCGGTAAGGATTCAACAGATATCCGCAAAGGTTTGGAAGCGGCAAAAATGCGTTTAAGTTTAGGGGCCCGCACCACCCTTCCAAAAAAATCCCTCTTTAGTTCTGTTCCCTCGCGTATCATCGCCTTAACACTGGCAGTCGGAATTTTATAAGGACCCGGATCAGGAGGAATAATTACAAAGTTGCTCTGATAAACCGTATAAATCTCTCCGTCCAAGGTTTCGGAGATTTTGGTAAATGGAACTTTGTAACCTTCCAGCTTCAGATTTATCGGCGAACCGGAACCGGTTTGTTCTTTCATGGTTAAAGCCAACTGCTTTTTCTGTTCCAGCAAAGGGAATCTGAATCCGTAGTCCTCCACATCTTCCTGGATATACCACTTTAAGGTCACAACTACAGGCTCCTGCCAGTAATAGATGTTTTTATCCGTGTGAACGGTCAGTTTCATTTTGCTCTGTTGTCCCGGTTGCTTCACTGAAAGATTAAAACCGACGGATTTATAGCTTTTGCCGTCATAAACGACTTCAAATCCAGGTATTTGATAGGATCCGGTTTTTTCGGCACTGACACCAATAGTGTAGACCAGTCCGCTAAAGCTGGTTACTTTGCCGTTTACAATGAATGTTTGACTGGATCTGGCCGGATGCCCCATCACCCTGAAATTCAATCCCGAAACATCAGGACTTTTCAGCTCAACCTTGCTTTGTGTGCCGTCAATCTTGAGTTGCAAGGTGATCTCATCTCCCAACAACAAAGTACTTGCTGAAGGTTGAAGTTCGATTTTCAGTTCCGCCAAAGAAATTATGGGATTGAATGAGATCAGGAATACAAGCGGGATGAGTCTATACAGGCAGATCTTCATATTCTCGGGAATGGATAAAGTCGATGATCACTATATTAACTGGTAACAGACGCTGCCATTCGGCAATAGCGTCTGGCTTTACCCAGTAATTTGATATAAATAACCAAGTCTGACAAGAGGAGGAATCGTCAGTAAAATTGAGCGTTGCCCATTCATAAGACGCATGGACCAGGTCTCTGATTGCTTGAACTGTCACGTCCCTTTTATCTGGTCAAATTATAAAGATAAGTGTACATTTTAGACCGACCAGTCAGAAAACGAATCCATAACTGAATACCCAATGTCATATCAATAACATGAAAGCCTTTTTACAGAGAATAGGTCGGCATCCTCTAATCCGTGTCTTGCGTAACAAAAACCTGATCAGGTTGTGGATTGGTGAAGGGTTCTCTGTTCTTGGTTCACAATTTTACATGATAGCTTTGCCCTGGTTGGTTCTACAAATCACCGGGGATACTTTCCAGATGGGCACTGTATTGGCATTGGCCGGAATTCCCCGTGCTCTGTTTATGCTGGTTGGTGGTGCCTTTACGGACAGATTTGCCCCCAAAGTCATCATGATAGCTTCCAATACCGTTCGCATGTGCGTTGGAATCTATCTTGCCTTTCTGGTTTACAACAACCAGGTTAATATTACTCTGCTGTATCTGTTATCGCTGACTTTCGGGTTGGCCGATGCGTTTCTCTATCCGGCACAATCAGCGATTCTGCCTAAAATTGTCAAACCTGAGTTTTTATTGGCCGGCAACTCCATTGTACAAGGAACCGCTCAATTGAGTATTGCTGTAGGGCCTGCCTTGGCCGGGATTGTGATAGCTGTGTTTTCCGGGGGGACTGCCAGTGATATCGTATCAAACCATACCATGGATATGTTCGGTATTGCTGTCGCTTTTATGGTTAATGCATCTGCCTTTTTTATATCCATCTTGTTTTTCCTGTTGATCCGTTTAAACAGGTTTGAAAATCATTCAGAAACATCAAACGAGCAAACTATGCTGGATTTGCTCTGGGAAGGAATACTCTATCTAAAACGCGATAAAACCCTGATTTTCATGTTATTTGTTGCGGCGTTCAACCATTTTCTGGTGGAAGGACCTTTGTTTATCGGCGTGCCTGTACTGGCTAACAGTCGGTTTACACAAGGAGCGGCTGCTTTTGGAATCATAATGTCCGGGTTGGGCGCAGGGATGTTGACAGGTATTGCAGCTGCAGGATTGTTACCTGCTTTGAATCCCAAACGTATGGGCAGCATATTGATGACCCTGTTAAGCCTTTCAGGTCTTGGGATGATCATTTTGGGATTTATGAGTAACACATATTTAGCCGCTTTTGTGGTCATGTTGATGGGGCTGGCACAAGGGTTTGTGATTGTGCAATTTTCCACCTGGATGCAGCTTCGTGCGCCATCACATCTGCTGGGAAGGGTGCTGAGCATGATGATGTTTGCTTCGGTTGGATTAGTCCCCGTCTCCCAGGCATTGTGTGGAGCGTTGATCAAGTTTAGCGTCACAGGCTTGTTTGTTGGGGCTGGAATCATTGTGGTCGTGTTGAACCTTATGATGTCGTTTCGCCGTGAGATAAGAATGATGGGGCTTGCCAACGAAGGAATGTATTCCGCCGGAGAGGAAGAAAGTCGTAAGTCATGATGGCACGTGGATGCAGATGATATTTTGCAAAAAATATATTGACGAAAAAAAATAAGTTTTCTAAATTTAATACTTGATCTGATGAATGGGGTATAGCCAAGCGGTAAGGCAGAGGGTTTTGATCCCTTGATCCCAGGTTCGAATCCTGGTACCCCAGCCATTGATCAAAAGGTGGGCGGGAGTAGCTCAGTTGGCTAGAGCATCAGCCTTCCAAGCTGAGGGTCGCGAGTTCGAGTCTCGTTTCCCGCTCCATCCTGAAAGCCGATGTTTAAAGAGGTAACAAACCTTTTTAAATATCGGCTTTTTGCATTTCTACAGTATAATCATTTCATTTTGTCCTATTATTTGTCCTAGGCAGTAAGGTTCTGAGAAGAATTTTGAGGAATTCTAAATACAATTCCAACTCACGGTTTTCAACGCTTCTCAATTAACACAATGAATCACATTTTTATCAATCATTAACATAGGGAATTGCTGTAAAATACTGATTGCAAAGGATTTCTTTTATGTTAAGTTGTTTTTGTGTGTTGGCCGGAATATTAAACCGTTTCTAGGAATTGGTGCATCTAAAATAGAACAATTGAGAGGACAAGAATCACGTCCTGATCATTTGTTTTGATGTTCAATTTAATCTCTACTCCCAATTTTTAACGTAAGATAATTAGAGGCAAGTATATCTGATGTGCTTAAAAAATCCTTCCTATATAAACAAATCTAAATCTTAAAGACCAATTTAATACTTACCAGAGATTGGACACAAAATGCTCTTGCGAATCGATATGAAGGTGATCAGCGTGTAAATCCTAGCATTAATAAACCTCGGTTATGGCTATCTGCGTCTGAATCAGAAGCACAAGGCTAAAGAATACTGGGAAATGGCGTTGAACATTTTAAAAAATGATTTACCAGATACACACCCAATGATTAAAAAGTTAGAAAATGACTTAAGTTTACTTTAACTTGCTTTATAGATTGCAAGAATTTTTTACCCGAAAGTATCAAAAACCTAACATGTTGAAAAAGTTATACAAAATAGATTGAAGTATTTGAGCTTTTTAAGAGAATGGCACTAACCAAACATCTAAAGTCTGCGTTTTAAAATACCATTACTATTTCCTCTTTGATTCGTACTTTCAGTAATTGATTCCCTTGTTGTTTTTTTAATCCTGTGTATTTTGTTTTAATTGCCTGAATATGGGCTGTCAGAGCATTATTTCCAAAAATGATTCCCGGTCTGGTTTCTGTTGCGTTTTATCAGATGATCAATCAGCGCAAAATCCGGGTGTTTTAGCATTGATATGTTAGTTTCTCCAGTCTCCCATGATTCCAATATTCGGTGGAATATCGCTTTTGCCCTATAAACCTAATTTCTTGACATTAGAACCCTCGATTCCGATACTTCATCTCATCTGTTTTTATTAGCACAAAAACTATCCATTCAGCTTGTGAATTTTTCAATACTGCTGACTTTAGAAAGCTGAATAACACCAGGTACACTTTATCGATTGTTAATGCCATGAGTAAAAAACTTTATATTTCAGATGATTCTCCCGAAGAACTTAAAGAGACCATAGCCACAGCCCAACGCATGATGGACAACATGGCAGAGTTCAAGGTGAAGACTGATGACGGCAGCTTAACCTTTGATGATTTGGATGAGTTGACCCGTCGCAACAATGCCATTGCCAGCGGATTTCCGACCGCTGATAAGTCTGTACCTGGTTATTCAATACAGACGCAGAATATGGATGAGCTGGAAGCCCTCTCCAAAGCCAGACTGGCAGAGGCCGAAGCAGAACTCAATAAGCAGGGAGGACCAGTATTTAAAATAACTTCTTTTGATCAGCTTAAAGAGTTATCCAAAATGCCTCCTGAAACACTCGGAGCCAAGGT
>JAKSDL010000374.1 GCA_022360105.1 Pseudomonadota bacterium | reverse complement strand
ATGGCTTCCTGGCCCGGATCAAAAATGTAACCAAATACCTTGCCGGATTTCCAATCCACATCCTCCGATTTAAAAGTATCCAGTCTTTCTAATATTTCTCGTTTATCAACTCCCTTCACTGGTAGCTTCATATGCTCTCCTGATTTCGGGGTCAGGCTTGCGTTATTGCGTTTATTTCTTATTTAACGCAATAACGCAAGCCTGACCCCTGGTCTATGAATACGCGGATCTGAAAAATGTTACTAATGTTATGACCAGTAGTAATCCCAGCACTCTTTTGCGAAAGAGTTCCGGATCTGTTTTGAAAAAGGATCGTGCTCCGACTGTCAACCCCAAAACCAGCGGAATGATGAGCAACCCGACCATGAACATGGTTTGTTGCGTGATCAACCCGTTCCATAAGCAGATTCCTGATGCGATCAAATCGGTAATCAGAAAAAAAGCGATAAGAGACGCCCTGGAAATATCGTTACCTTTTGGTGAGGAAAAATAAAACAGAACAACAGGTGGTCCGCCAATCGCCGCGCTGCCGTTGATTAATCCGGAAAACGCTCCCGTAGCCAGGGTGGCTTTTGTGCCGGGCATCTTTTTCAGAGCAAAACCTTTCCACAACAGGGGGATCACTATCATAATCAAAACTGAGATGGCAGCTCTCAAGATTCTATCCGGTACTGCTGTCAGCAAATAGACGCCAATGGGTGTACCAAGGCCAACCCCGACTAATAACACACTTAGTGAGCGCCAATCGACTTCGTTATAAACCCTTGGCAGTAAATAGGAACTTGCCAGGATTTCAAGGATCAGAATTACCGGAACAATTTTCGTAACTGGAAACACAAACGATAAACCAATAACGATAATCATTGATGCGCCAAAGCCACTATATCCCCTGACATAACCAGCTATTAATACAACAATACATGAGTAAATCCAGATGGTAATCTGATCTGTCATACCGGTTTTTTAAAGATTCTTACACTAGAAAGATAAATAATTCACTATGGTGAAATTAATTACTTACAGCTTGAAAGTCAAGATTCAATAAATCAAATTTTTTGATGCGATGTTTGTCGGCAACTCTTTATTTTTATGAATGATATTGAGTTGCATTCTGTCATGATCAATTATGGCACTATGGTTAATTGCCTGATTGTGATACGGATTTCTGATAAGTGTCGCATTTTTCTATCCCGTGTGCATAGTCTTTAAAAGCTGGCATATCCATAAACTGATTTGCAAGACATAAAATCGCCAATGGAGTTAATTAGAGGATTTATTACCGCTTTCAGGACGCTATCTATCATTCCGGTTCCGGGAAAGGATTCGGCGAATTTCTCCAATGCACTTTATGGATTCAGTTTTGTAGGAGGTGTGCTGGGTGCCATTCAATTTGGAATTGTAACCGGTTTTTACAGGCTCACCGGGAACCAATGGCCGGAAGGACTGGCATTGATATTGGTAGTTGTAGGGATATTGCTGACTCGAGGTATGCATCTGGATGGATTGGCAGATTTTGCAGATGGTTTTTGGGGTGGCTACAACAGAACCCGAACCCTGGCAATCATGAAAGACTCGTTTCTCGGTACTTTTGGTGTGATTGCGTTGATCACTGTTTTGTTGGCGAAATGGATTGCACTGGTGCGGTTGTTTGAACTTACCGGTTTTGCCTGGATCGCTTCTGCCTATTTGATTTCGAGAACCATGATGGTGGATTTGATCGTTTCGTTCCCTTATGCCAGGGAAGAGGGAACGGCAGGGCCATTCATTGCCAATGCCGGAAAAAGACATCGTGTGTTCTCTTTTACTTGGGTTGCCGGTGTTTTATATTTATTAAACGGTTTGGCCGGTCCCGCAGCCTTAGCTATAGTGTGGAGTCTGACCAGGTTTTATGGGATGTATTGCATGAAACGTGTGGGCGGGATTACAGGTGATCTGCTTGGGGCCTGGTGTGAAATGACGGAAACCCTGGTCCCCGTGTTAGCCGTTATCTATATCTTAATTGAAACCATCTATTTTTAATCGGTCCGAATGCAACAGAAACTGCATAGTATTATCTTGCTCACAGGTGGCAGCAGAAGCGGCAAAAGTTCATATGCCCTGGAATTGGCGGAGCAATACAAGAAAAAGGTGTTTATTGCCACAGCCCAGGCCATGGATGATGAAATGAAAGCTCGAATATCAAAACACCGGGAAGAGCGGGGTGAAAGCTATCAAACCATTGAAGAGCCGCTTGAAGTTGCCAAAGCCGTAGCTTCAATCGATGATGGCAATAGTGTGATCCTGCTGGATTGTCTCACAGTTTGGCTGGGAAATCTGTTGTATCATCTACAAACGGAAGAAGAACGGGAGCAACGATTGTCAGGTTTTTTAAAGCTGCTGCAATCCCCTCCTTGTGATATTATTGTAGTGACCAATGAAGTCGGCATGGGCATTGTTCCGGAAAACGAACTTGCCAGGAAATTCCGGGATGCGGCCGGGCATTTGAATCAGCAGGTTGCCAAACTGGCTGACAAGGTGGTTTTTATGGTCAGCGGGATTCCCATTACCATTAAATGAAAAGGGACAGATATAAGCTATTATATCATAAGTGATTTCAAGAAAGACTTGGCTCCACGAATTTCAATTTCCCCGATCTTCCTCTCTTGTCGTAGACGAAGCACCAACTGCATAGCACGGATATTGTATCGTTTGTGAAAATATAGCAATGGTTTTTCAGGTTGATCCTCAGTGCGTTTTGCTTCAATCATCAATTCCGGAATATTGTTGTTTACCAGACAAAAATCAACTTCATACCCGTCTTTTGTGCGCAGGTAGTTAAGTTGATAAGGTTTTCCGAGGTAATCATTCAACGCATAAACATGTTTCAAAAGGGAAACAGCTACCATGTTTTCAAATTTGATTCCTTCATCACCCACAACCATACCGGTGTCGTAGAAATAGACTTTGGGTTCCTTTAAAATTGACCTCGCAATATTTCTTGAATGCGGTGGAATACGAAAAATAATGTACAACGATTCAAGAACTTGCACATATTTTTTGACAGTGTTTGGAGCGATTCCCACATCTTCCGCTATAGATTTATAGGAAAGAGGTGAACCTATCCTGGATCTGAGTAGTTCCAAGACGAGCTGAATAGCATTGAAATCATGTATCTTTTCGAAATCCAAAATGTCGGTACGAATAAGGCCGTCAATGTATTGCATCCTCCATCGATCTGCTTCAACCGTATCTTTGCTTAAAAATGGTTCAGGAAACCCACCATAGGTCATGAAATCATTTAGTTGTCCTTCATCTTCATTATTAACTTGACAACATTCTGCCGGGGTAATTGGCATCAATCGATGGCGATAAAACCTTCCAGCCAGGGAGTCACCACTTTGGCGAAATGCTTCCAGTCTTGCGCTACCTGTCACCAATATCTGCATACCTTTAGGCTTCGTATCAAAAACACCTTTGATAAAATTTTTCCAGCCGTCCATTTTATGCAATTCATCCAAAACAAGCAGTTCAACATCATCAAGCCATGCTTGCTTTGAAATTATCTGCCGATCTTGCAAATTGTCATAATTTAAATAGACGTGAGAGTTATACAACTCTGATATGTTTCTCGCCAACCATGTTTTGCCCACTTGTCTCGGTCCTGTGAGAAAAACCAGTTTCTTTTTTAAATCCTTTAAGATGTATTTTTTATATGTACGTTCCATATGTATTCCCGTTTTCGACTATTATGCAGTGGAATGCAAAATAGTCAAGACTATTATGCATTCCACTGCGTTTTGGTCAGCTTTGTTTTTTAACAACAATTTAAAATTAGTTCGGTATTGCTGGATTAGGGGGCTGATAGTAGACTTAACCTTCGGAGAAAACAGTGATCGGCATAAATATTATTGAAGGGTGACTCATGAAAGGATATGTGCAGGTGTATACCGGAAACGGTAAAGGTAAGACGACAGCAGCCCTCGGGTTGACATTGAGGGCCGTGGGAGCGGGGTATAAAATTTTTATCGGTCAGTTTGTCAAGGGAATGACATATGCCGAGTTGGAATCTCTCGGAAGGCTTACAGAACAAGTGACGGTCCGTCAATACGGCAGGGATGTGTTCATACGCAATAACCCTAAACCGGAAGACATTGAAAAAGCCAAGGCAGGATTGGATGAGATTCGAGCAGCAGCAACCAGTGGGGAATACCAGGTGGTTATTATGGATGAAGGGAATATAGCCACCAGCCTGAAACTGATTGATGTGGATGATATTCTGGAATTAATCGAGACAAAGCATGAAGGCACCGAGCTGATTATAACGGGTAGAAACGCAGATCCAAAATTAATTGAACGGGCTGATCTGGTTACGGAAATGAAAGAGGTTAAACACTATTATAAGGAGGGTGTGAAAGCCAGGGTCGGCATTGAAAAATAGTCTAAATTGTGGACAATGCTGCGGAACATAAAGCTACGGAAACAAAGGCGGCGGTGAGCACCAGGTAGAATGATTGTTTGAGGTGCTTTGCCGTTACCATTCTCGTTCCATTGCCTAACCAGGGTTTATCCACCTTTCCATGAGGGTAGATTCCGGGACCGTTTAGTTGAATTCCAAGCGCACCGGCAACAGCAGCTTCGGCATGTCCCGCATTGGGAGAGCTGTGTTTAAGTCGGTCCTTCCACCCTATCAGAAGAGCCTGTCTGCTATCTAGCCTGCATACCAACGCTGAAAAAGCAATGATAGGTATTCCCAATCTGGCCGGAAGGTAATTCATGACATCATCAAGTTTGGCACTGGCTGTACCGAATGTCAGATAGCGCTCATTCTTGTAACCAACCATGGAATCCAGCGTATTGGTTGTTTTGTAAGCCAAAATGAATACACAGCCCGTGAGCAGCGGATTCAATCCGATTGTCACCCCGATTAATGCACCCAGGACAAACCAGAACAGCGGAGCGAGAAAGCCGTCCACAAAATTTTCTGCGATGCTTTCTACGGCTGCACGGGCCACACCGTGATTATCCAGATATGCGGCGTTTCTCCCAATCATCATCTGGACTGCATTCCTGGCCTCAGCCTGGTTGTCTTCCTCCAAAGCCGTCATAACAGCTTTGCCGTGTTTAACCAGGTCCTGAATGGAAAGAGAGGAGTAAACAATAAATACTCCAAATATGATTGAATAAATACCGAGTAATTCAAATGTTCCCAGGAGAATGCCAATGGGGATTATCTGTGTTGTCAATAAAAGTACTAATCCACCCGGGAGGTTGATTAGTTTTATTCTCTCAAGCAGCTTTTCCAGCAAACGAATCAAATGACCGATCAATCGAACCGGATGAAAGGGGTAAGCAGGATCTCCCAGGTAGAGATCCAGTACAAATGCCACTAATAAAACAACCAAGCATTCTTTCATGCAAACACCTGGCTGGTTGCTGCTTTCAGTAGATCGATCAATTGCTTGTTATCGGTTGATTTAAGGATGGCAAATCGAAAGAAATTATCTTCCAAGTGTCGAAAATTCCGGCAATCGCGGATGTGTATACCGTTGGCTAGCAGAAAGCGCAACAAGTCGTCCAGATTGTTGCTTGCTTCCCAGCGTGCCAACATAAAATTAACCGGGGACGGATATAAGGAAATTCCTGAAAGATGCTTCAATGCATTAACGAATCGTTGCTGTTCCTTTTTTATCAGACTTTTTAAGCTTTTTTCGTATTCCTCTGTATCAATCAGCAGTTGAGCGATTTTTTCCGCAATACCATTCACCGTCCAGGGTTCCTTGTGGGATTTTAACATGGCGATGGTTTCCGAATGACTTATTGCAGCTCCAAGACGGATACCAGGGATGTCATACAATTTGGTGAGAGAATGAAACACGATGATGTTTTTTTGCAGACGTTGCGGAGCTGTCAGTGTTCTTTGATCATAATCATCCAGAAATTGCAAAAATGCTTCATCCACTAAAAACCACTTTTCCGGATTACGCTTTGCCAGATCCAGCAATGTTTCTGTTTTAAAGAGAGTGCCGGTTGGGTTGTTTGGATTTCCCAGCATTAATGCATCCACTTGTTTCAGTATAGTATCAAGCTGGGCTGGGTCCGGTTCGGCGAATTTGCTATCCGCATTCAAAGGCCACTCGACCATATCTGCACCCGCCACCAGGCACGCCCGTTCGTAATCATGGAATGAGGGAGTGATTACGGCTACCTTCTTAAATCCTAAAATGCGAGGTACCAGGTAGATGCACTCTGTTGAACCGTTTCCGGGCAGGACATTCTCACGATTCAGACCAAAGCGTTGAATATAGTAATCAGCGACACCCTCACCATCGACAGAAGGATATACCTCAATGGTTCCGCTCAGCTTGTTCCAGTTCTGGTAGATGACCTGGGGAGGTCCCATGGGGCTGACATTAACGCTGAAATCTAAAATTTTGGATTGTTCAATTCCAAGGCGTTTCAAGGCGTGTTGGGGGGCTCCACCGTGGATATGGGGTTGATTGGTTTGGGAAGTCATAATATTTAGATGCCGATAACTGATTTTAGTTTCTCTAGATTCAAGTGCTTTCTGAAGTGGGCTGCCAGCAAATTGTATTGCCGGTTTCTAAATTCGCTTATTGAAAGATCCGGCTGTCCCAGGTCCGGTTGATAATTTGAACACAATCGTTTTAAAAACCGTTGCCTGAATGTCTTGTTGTTGAACAAACCATGAAAATAGGTTCCCCAGATCTTTCCGTTTGTTGAGATGGCGCCGTCGCAATCAGCCGTGGGATTGTCGTTTCTGGATTGAAGCTGGATCAGGGAATCTATTTTGCCGGTTAGTTCCGTTTTTCCGACATGGATTTCATAGCCTTCAATAGGATCGCCGCTGGTAATCCATGTGCCCACGGATCTACTGAGAGTCTTTTGAGGATTCATGATGGTTTTCAAAGGCAGCATTCCCAGTCCCTCATCTTCACCTTTCAGGTCTTCAACCCCTTGCGGGTCGGAGATCGAGATACCTAAAATCTGGTATCCTCCGCAGATACCGCCGATTTCACCTCCACGTTCGGCAAATTCCCGCAGACTCCGGTCCCAGCCTCCTGATTTAATCCATCTCAGGTCTGCACGAACGTTTTTGGAACCTGGCAGAAGCACAATATCATAATCAACGAGGGAACGTGGTTGCTGCAAATAGTGCAGGTTTACCTGGCTATCATTTTCCAGGGGGAGGAAGTCGGTAAAATTGGATATGTGAGGAAAACGCAACACGGCAATATTGGCTTTACCAGGTGCTGGACCCTCTTTCGGGTCAACCAGGCATTCCAGCAAGACACTGTCTTCAGAATCGATTTTGATATGGTCAAAATAGGGAACAAGACCCAGCACCGGTAGTCCCGTATTTTCTTCCAGGTAAGTAATTCCTTCATCGAACAAGGTGGGATCACCGCGAAATCGATTGATAATAAAGCCTTTGACACGTTTTTTATCCTTTTCCGGAATGACAGCCAATGTACCGATGAGCTGGGCGAAAACACCACCACGGTCAATGTCTGCAACCAGAATTACCGGGGCATCTGCTGCATGGGCGGTTTTAAAATTAACAAAATCTCTCTGCCTCAAATTAACCTCACCGCATGATCCCGCACCTTCAATGATTATAAGTTCGTATTGGCTGCGTAAACGTTCCAGGCTTTCCAGGGATTTTTGAAAAAGTTCGTCAGTATTGCGAAAATAATCCCTGGCTTCAATATTGTAGAGGGGCTTACCTTGTAGAATAACTTGTGATCCCACATTGGAACTGGGTTTCAGTAACACCGGATTCATGTCTACATGGGGAGTGATCCCGGCAGCCTGGGCTTGAACCACTTGAGCACGTCCCATTTCTCCGCCTTCGTCTGTGACAGAAGAGTTGTTGGACATGTTCTGCGCTTTAAAAGGGGCAATCTCAAAGCCTTCATCCCTGAAAATCCGACACAAGGCTGCCGCAACAATGCTTTTGCCAACGTCGGAACCTGTTCCCAGTATCGATACGCAACGTGCAGATTGATTAGTCATTTCGGTGGATCGTTGTGATTGGTTCGTTTTCCGGATTCAAGATATGGGCGAGCAGTCTGGCCAGGTCGGTAAATCCGGTTTCATCATCTCTTTCAATAATGACGGGCGTTATGCCAAGCTGCCGGCAAGCCGCAATTTTTTCTGAGGTACCTCCCCGTTTTCCCGAATTTTTCATGATCACATATCCCGCACCAACATCCCTGAACATGGCTTTGTTTAAATCGATGGAAAACGGTCCCAATCCGGCAACGACGTCTTTTAACGCTATCCCCGCTTTCCTGCATTCCTCGGTACTCTCCGGGGTCGGCAGGACTCTGTACACAAATCTGTTTTTACCTTTTGCAGCTTCGAATTGTTTGACCTGGTTACTGCCAGTGGTAAAAAAAACAGTTCCTGAAATGCTGTTTAAATATTGTAGACACTCAGCAAAAGAATCAACAATAACAGCTCCCTGATGGGATTCCTTAGGTCTGGTGAAACGAATATAGGTAGCGTCAGTTTCTTCCAGTGCGCGTTTGGCATTGTCTGTAACTTCTGTAGCGTAAGGATGGGACGCATCAATCACGGTTTTGATGCCATGCTTGCGGATGAAATCCTTCATGGTTAGAGCGTCCATGCGGCCTACTTCTACATGGCAGTCTTCAAGAAATTCTTTTCCTGTTTCCGTGGCAACAGAGACAATGAATTCGGCTTTTCCCTGCAGCGCATTAATCAGCTCGGCAGCTTCGGATGTTCCGCCAATTATCCAAATCAAATCTTGTATCCCCTGGGTGTGATCATCCAGCCATCTCTTGTGTATGTCTGGCTGTTTCCGATAATAACAACGGTTTTCATGTCTACAAACTCAAAATCAATGGTTCCCAACGTCAGCAGTTTTTTTTCATTGCCATCCCGACCCGCATTTTTAACCAGGGCTACCGGGGTCTTGGGGTCGATCTCTTGGCTCAGAATATCCACAGCCCGGTTAATATGCTCTTTTCGTCCCCTGCTTTTCGGGTTGTAGAGGGAGATGACAAAATCACCTTTGGCGGCGTGTTCCAGTCTTTTTTCGATGACAGACCAGGGAGTCAACAGATCACTGAGGCTGATTGTGCAGAAGTCGTGCATGAGCGGAGAGCCCATTTCGGCAGCAGCGCTGAAAACGGAGCTGACACCCGGAACAATGTCAACATCGACATCCTCGATCATTTCCATTATTGGTCCTGCCATACCATACAAACCGGGATCTCCGGTGCTGATGATACAGGTGTCATTTCCTGTCTGAACTTCCGATATGGCAGCCCTGCAGCGTTCTATTTCCTTGGTCATGCCGGTCTGGATGATTTTTTGGTCCTCGATTAGGTCTCTTACCAGCTCAATATAGTAGGTGTAGCCGACTATTACTGAACACTGCCTGATCGTTTCAATCGCTTTGATAGTTAAATGCTCCTTTCCCCCGGGGCCAATACCAACGACGTATAATTTTGCCATAATTTCAAATGTTAAAGATAAGGGCTCTAAATTGAGACTTTTCAGTCTTTTTTTGCCACTGCGATGGTAATACCGTCCATCATCTGTTTATTAACAATAAGGTTGCCGCCTGATAGCACAGCACAAGGCTCACTGACTGCACCAACACCGGTTGTTTCTCTCACAAAGTCGCTTTGTTCGAAGTGTTTTTCGATGGTATGAATCTGTTCAACGGGGAAAATGGTTAACTGACATTCCAGCACCTTGCAAGCTTGTTTTATTCCCGGTTCGTCTTTTTTTAACTCAATCGTTGCCAGGGATTGTATCGATTTCAAACTTAAATTGTTGATTCTGAACACTTGCTGAATAGCATCCAGAATATCCTCGCTGCTTTTACCCTGCCTGCATCCAATACCTACATGCAGAACCTTGGGTCTAAGCAAGCAATATGGGACGGCACAATCGATTTTTTCTGCGGAGTCAACAAAAATGCATCCTTCAGGGTGATTTCTGACCAGATTGGTATAATCGATTTTTTCGGGAAATGGAGAATAAAAACCAATACGCTTGCCATCCACCATCATGGCTGTAATGTGTTTGACAGCATCCATGTCCTCTATCACTAACTGATGGCGCTTGGCAAAAAGATCAACTGCCTCTATTCCTCGATTATCAGAGGCTGTGGTGATAACCGGTTGACATTCAAGCAATTCAGCCAGGGTTTTGGCCAATTCGTTGGCACCCCCAAGATGGCCTGAAACCAGGCTGATTGAAAACTTGGCTGTATCATCAATTACTACAATAGCGGGATCATGGGCTTTGGAAATTAAGAATGGCGCTGATAGTCTCACAGCAATCCCTGTTGAGGAGATGAACACGATACCATCATATTCCTTGAATATCCCGGGAAGTGCCTCTTTATAGGTTGACTTGCTGAAAATATCCACCTCTTCCGGAAGATCTTTTTTAATGGTTTCAGCCAGGCAGTCTCCGTATTGTGTAAATGAAACACAAGCTATTTTCACTTTTTTCCTTTGCGATAACCATGGGAAAATTCCGGATGATAAAGCAGCGAACGTTCGAAATCTCCAGCAATAAAATCCCCGACCAGAATTTGTGCAAATCGTGTAATTCCCGCCTGCTTAACTTTTTCGCCAATATCTTCAAGGGTGCCTTCAAGAACCTGTTGGTCGGGCCAGGTTGCTTTATAGACCACAGATACCGGAACATCACTGCGTTTATATCCCCGCTTTAATTTTTCCAGCACTTTATCAATTTCCTGAACAGAAAGGAAGATAGCCATGGAACTTTGATGGGAAGCCAGTCGTTCGAGATCTTCCAGTTCCGGAACTGGTGTCTTCCCTTCCATTCGAGTAACGATGATAGTTTGACTGACTCCGGGTACGGTAAATTCACGATTGATAACGGCACAAGCCGCGGTGAAAGAACTAACCCCGGGAATTACCCGGTAGCTCATATTCTCTTCATCAAGAAAGGTTATCTGCTCCCTGATAGCTCCGTAAATCGTGGGATCTCCGGTGTGCAAGCGGACTATTACTTTCTCTGGCCGGTCGTTTTTTTTCATCACGTCGATCACTTCCTCCAGGGTCATTCCGGCACTATTGAATTGGAGGCAATCCTCCTTGCAGAATTTCAAATGCTGATCCCACACCAGAGAACCGGCGTAAATCACAATGTCAGCACGGGTTAACAAATCCCTGCCTTTTACTGTAATCAGGTCCACATCCCCTGGACCAGCCCCTAAGAAGTAAATCATATCCGTTTTATGAGTTTGAATGATTGCAATAGTCGTTTTTGTGTTGCTTGATAACAGCTACTGAAAGATAGGCTGCATCCGGTGGATTTGAGTCGTTGGTGAGATCAAAAACCATCTCATTATCCAGTCCCATACGTCGAGCCAGAAAGGCAATTTCAGGGGTGGCCAGTTTCACGGCTTCCAGCAGTACCGAAAGTTTTTTGTTTACTTTCATAAAAACAGTAGTGGAATGATTTTGAATCAATTCCACGGCTCTTGAAATGCTATCCGGCATTTCATAAACAGCGAAATTTTCGCCTTTTACACATAAAGGCAGCCCTAGTTTGGTTGAAGCGGCGTTTATGGTATTAATACCCGGAATATGTTCCACACTGGCTCCCTGGGAGACCAGTCTTTCTGTCAGATAATTGGAGGTGCTGAAGATGGTGGGATCGCCCATGGAGACATAGGAGAGTTTTTTTCCTTCTTTGCAGAATCCGACCATTTGTTTAGCCAGGCCATGGTACTTTTCAGCCAATTCTTCCTTATTGTTATTCATGGGGAAGTAATACATGCTGATTTTGGACTCGGGTATGTAATGCAGCACTATCTCCCTGGCTATGCTTTTCCCCTGCAGATTGGATTGGGGAACAAAAACCATGTCTGATTCTTCCAGCAATCGCTTGGCTTTCATTGTGATCAGTTCAGGATCTCCCGTACCGATGCCGATAGAGTGGATTAAATGAGTCATGCCTGCTTTCCTGTGTTGCTCTCGATTATAAAATGTTGTGACTTAACGTCACTTTTTTGAATGGTTGGCAAAATGTCTGTTAAGCTTGATAACGGCTTCAAAAGCGCTCAAACCGGTAATTGATCTCCTGTTTACGTAGTGCCATGTTTTTATGCTTCTACCCGTTTGACTGCCCATAAGGCTGTTACAAAAAATGTCAAAGCAAATCCGGCTATGACAGCCAGATACAAATAATCAATGGTTCCGCCGGTCAGAGATGCACGAATTACTTTGGTTGAATAGGTTAAGGGCATAAAATGCACTATGGCTTTGAAAAACGCGGGAAGTTTTTCTACAGGAAAAAAGGTCCCGCACAGGAAGATCATTGGTGTAATCACAAATGTGTTAACGGTCGCTTGACTGCCGTGATCACGGACCACCATTGCCATGGTAACACCCAGGGTTGAAAATAGAAAAGTATGCAGAAAAATAGCCGGGAAAAAGATCGGATGCCAGATCAGCTGCACACCAAAAAGCATTGAATACAGGAAAATCAGACTGACGCTAATAAAGGCTTTAAACATGCCGTAAAAAGCTTCTCCCAATACAATTTCCACATGGGTAACAGGAGCGATGAGAAACTCATCGAAGACATGAAAATAAAAGCGGGTGATATTGATTTCCAGAGAGATGCCATAGCTTTGATTCAGGCTGCTCATGGTGATCAAACCGGGAATTAAAAAGGAGATATATGGTAAACCATCGACCGTGACGTCTTTGCCAAAGCCCCAGCCAAAAGCAATTAAAAACAGCAATGGAGAAAGCGAAGAAGCCGCAATCTGTTTTTTTGCCTTTTTAGAGAAAACATGAAGCTCCCGGTAGAGAACTGCCTGCAGTCCGTTAAACATTGATTCTCCTCCCTGTTAGCTTGATGAACACATCTTCCAGTGTTACTTCCCGCACCTTGGCTTCTTGATCGGTTTTCTTCATATGTGCCGTGGCTTCGTCTTTGGTAAGAAAAAACCGACCCACATGCCGTTCCCCGTTATAGGTTTCCAAAATAAAATTCCCAACCTTTTTTTTCAGTTTTTCAGGTGTGTCATCCGCAATAACGGTCCCCGAATTAATGATTTTTATCTGTTGGCAAAGTTTGTCTGCCTCTTCTATGTAATGTGTGGTTAGCAGAATGGCTGTCTTTTTGACCTGGTTAACTTTCACCACCAGATCCCACAAACTTCTCCTGATTTGAGGATCCAAACCGACGGTTGGTTCATCCAGGAACAATATTTTCGGATCATGCAGCAGGGATCTCACGATGACCAATCTTCGTTTCATTCCACCGGAAAAGGTTTTTACCTGTTTGCTTTTGTAGTCTTGCAATCCTGCAAATTCCAAGGCTTGATCGATTTTTTCTTTTCGTAGTTTTTTAGGAATGGCGTGCAAAATAGCGTGCAGATTGAGGTTCTCAAATGCAGTTAAATCGCGATCCAGGTTGGAATGTTGCGGTACAACACCAATCAGCTTTTTGGCTTGTTTGGGGTGTGAGAAAAAACTGTTCCCAAAATAGAGAATCTTACCTTCATTGGGTTTGGTTAAACCGGTCAGCAGCTTTATGGTCGTTGTTTTTCCAGCACCATTGGGACCAAGCAACCCCCAGAATTCGCCTTCTTTGATTGTTAAACTGAAATTCTTGACAGCTGTTTTTTCTCCATATTCTTTGGTAAGAGAATTCACTTCAAGAATGGTTTGGATGTTGGTCATCTGGTTGTGAGGATACAAATTAAAAATTTTTAATTATCAATGGAATTGAGGCATTGTCGGCCCATCCTCCAATTTTACTTAAATATTTTTCCAATGGCTCAAGTGCTTCCCGAATAGAGTGCATATAAATCGCAATCATATCCTTGGTTTAATCCCGGGCTTATTGCACCTGACAATCTGGATTCCTGATGAAAATCGGTTCGTTTCATCTCAAAAGACCAGGAGAGGCCGCTTTAAGTAATAATTAAACGAAGAGGAGTTGAATGAGGTATGGTAAGAACCGGACGTTCAGAATGGTATAAGATGAATAATATCTGAAAGGTATCGTGCAGTTGTCCAAATCATTCCCCCCTCGAGGATACCTGTCATGTCATGTTTTCCGGCTTGAAGCAACCTACTAACCTGCCTTCCCGGCACCTCAGCTGGTGAGCCAGTGGCATTTTAGGTTTTCGTTCTCCTTACGGCTGCGGGGCAGCGGAGGATTTGCACCTCACTTCCATTTACTTCCAGGGGTCCGTTTGTATAGGACCGTTGTTATGTCATCACAGTTGAATTTGACGTGTCAATCTTAAATATCTTGGCGTCATACGCTTGCCTGTCTGTTGCTTCTCTAGATAAATGGCTTGTTTTATCAAGCTGCGCTGGGTGACTCGATTTCCACCACGATAGTGGCTAAACTTGAGATATCGGGAATTGGTTCACCGAGTTCCTTTTCCACAATAATCTCTGATTCGTAGGAAAGATCGTATCCTACATAGATTTTACCTTTTCCTCCCAACTCAAACAGCTTTTTTGATATACGTTCGGGAGTATTGTGCTTATCGGTCAGAATAACAGAGAGGCCGTTGTTGAGAATGTCATAGTAGCTTTGTTTACGACCGTGCAGACTGAAAAACACGGCTCCCTGCCAGCTTAACTGCAGGCGGCTCATCATGTATTGAAAGGAGGTTATTCCAGGTACAATCTGAGAAATCGAGATCTGTCGTCCCTGAAGAAAATCCAGAATTCCATAAAAACAAGCATCTCCGGAAGCGAGTACAGCCACATCGCCTTTACCTTTGAGATGCTTCATCACTTCGTCCAGTTTATTTACAGTGGTAACATTTCGAGTGATCTGTCGGGCTGTTTCAGAAATCCTGCCGAAAGCAATACATCGATCCGCAGATGTCACCACTTCTATCGCGTCCCTGGTCAAATAATCAATATGTCCGGGGCCCATTCCAACCAGATAAATCATAAGTTAATCCAGAATACCCAAGTCCATTGAATAAATAATCACATCTACATTGAAATTTGGATCTTTCACATATCTTTGAATTCGATCAATACAACCTTTGCGCATATTTGTCACGATTTTCCCCAAATTATGTTTCATGACCAATTGCAGGGCTTCTTCCGTGTCCGTGCAATGCATGATCTCTTCAAGTATTGTTTTCCGGGCTCCTGCCAGTGCAAGGTAGTGCACAAAGGCTTCCATTCTAAGGTCGCAGATGCTGCTGTGAGTATTGAATGCACCAATTGAAAGCTTACTGATTTTTCCGATATGACCGATCAATAAGGTTTTTCTAAAATCCTTGTTTTTGGCATAAAGAACAGCATCGCCAATAAAATTTGAAATCTTAACTGCAGGAAGATCCAGATCCAATTGTTGAGCTACCGATTCCCCGTAATTTCCCAGGTGAAACAAAATTTTTTTGTTACCTTGTTTGGCGATTTCATCGATTTCAAGATAGATTGTCTGCTTCAGGGCTTCATTGGACATGGGTTCAACAATGCCTGTTGTTCCAATGATAGAAATGCCATCCACAATGCCGATTTTTGCATTGAGTGTTTTTTCCGCGATCTGTTTGCCTCGGGGTGCGGAAATCTCCACGTCCCATCCGCAATCGGCAATCTTTTTTAATTCATTCCTGATCATTTGGCGCGGAACCGGATTGATCGCAGCGTCACCAGGTTCTCCCCAAAACCCCGGTTTGGTGATCCGTCCGACACCATCTCCTCCGGAGATGAAAATGTTGCCATCATTCCTTTTCTGGACGGTAGCATATATTTCCATGCCATCGGTTGCATCCTGGTCGTCTCCCGCGTCTTTGATGACACAGCAGGATGCGGATTGATTATCAAAGACGGCATTTTGAATCGGAATTGAGAGGGGTTTTTGAGCCGGGGTATCGATATGGATCGTATCCAATGGAGTTTGCAGGTGGAGCATCTGCGCTGCAGCCTTTGCTGAGGCAGTCGCGCAACTGCCTGTTGTATAACCGCACCTGAGTTTTTTTCCTTTGTGATAGACGTATAGGTCGTCCATGTTAATCCAGCTGATATAAAAGAGCGTTCAATACTGACGCCGCAATATTACTGCCACCCTTTTTACCTATGGTCGTGATGGAAGGGATATTCAGTGTGCGGATATACTCCTTGGATTCCGCCGCACCCACGAATCCAACGGGGACGCCTATGATTAATTTGGGGTAGGTTTTACCTGCCTCAAATAGTTCACCCAATCTAAACAGTGCAGTAGGGGCGTTGCCTATTACAAACATTTCCACTTCCTGTTCCACGGCAAAGTCAATAGCCGCCATGGAACGGGTAATCCCTTTACTTTTGGCCAATTCAACGACCGATTCATGGGTAACGTAATTATCAATTTTGCAGGCTTTTGCCGCCAGAACCTTCTTGTTGATGCCGGCCAAAGCCATTTTTGTATCGGTGACGATGGTGCATCCATTTTTAATGCTATCGATGCCTGCCTGCACGGCTCCCGGTTTTATGGCTATGATTTCCTGATAGTCAACATCACCCGATGTATGAATCATGCGTTTTACAACCGCCAGTTCAGCCTCGTTATAAGAGTGGGATTTAAGCTGTTCTTCAATGATTGCCATACTTTTGGCTTCGATTGTTGCAGGATCTGTTTCGTATTGCATATCAGGTGTTATTGGGAAATTTGGTTTTTCATTTTGATGTTTCTATGGTTGCCAACATGTGTTTTAACAGCTCTATATTACTCAAAAAATTTATATGGGGATAGCCGGCAATTGTATTTTTATATTGAAACCCGCAGTCCCACCGGGCATCACCTTTTGTTTTGTTGATGTTATATACTGTTGGACGCTCCACTCTGGCGGTTGACTTGTGAAATTCGTGTCCGGTAAAAGTGGTGCCTGCAGTGCCCAGGAAACAATCCTGATTAAGCGTCAGGTCAATGTAGCCAAAGCGTTGCAGTGATTTGGTTAATGTACATTTACCAGGAAGCAAGCCCACCGTTTTTGAATCTTCAATGTAATCCAGTAGATACATTAGACCGCCGCATTCACCAAAAATATAGCCGCCATTATTTCCGTAGCTTCGAACGTCATTAAGCATGGTTGTATTGGCTGCCAGCTCCTTGCGAAATACCTCGGGATATCCGCCTCCGAAGTAGATAAGATCGCATTCCGGCAGTTTTTGATCGCTCAAGGGAGAAAAATAAACAACACGGCAGCATGATTCCAACAACTCCAGGTTTTCCCTGTAATAAAAGGAAAAAGCCTTGTCTCTGGCGATGGCAACCGTAACATCATATTTCCCGAGCAAGAAATCAGTTGGGGTGGCATCCAAGAGGGGTGGAGACATCAACCTTTCGATTGCGTCCAGATCTACAGTATTTGAAAGCGAATTGGCCAGGAGTTCTATCTTTTGTTCAATATCCTTGATTTCTTCGCTTTGAACCAATCCTAAATGTCGACTGTCAAAACCGGCTTGATCAATTTTCGGAACATATCCTACCACCTTCAGGTCCGTATATTCTTTCATGGCAGAGGACAACAGGTGGTAATATTTTTCAGAAACTTTGTTGAAAAGAACGGCTTTGATGGTCGATTGGTCAAATTCTGCCATACCTTTGATTTTCGGGATTACAGAAAACATTTCACCTTTTGGTGCATAGACCAGCAAGGTTGGAATCCGGAGCTGGCGGGAAATATCGTAGCACGAATTCAAAAAGGTGTTGGAAATGCCATCAAAAAACCCCATCACTCCTTCTATGATGCAATTTGCTGCGGGTGCCTTTGCAAAGGCATAGTGCATGCCCTTGACTCCCTGAATGTGCATATCCAGGTTTCCGGCAGGTTTTGCCGAGGCTTTTTCCAGAAAAGCCCGGTCAATATAATCAGGACCTGCTTTATAGGCACAAACATCCAATCCTTTATTCTTTAAGGCCCGGATTAATCCCAGGGTAATAGTGGTTTTGCCGCTACCGCTGGCAGGAGCAGAAATGAGGATCGATTTCATCAATGAATCAGCTATTAAAATGAGGAATAT
>JAKSDL010000557.1 GCA_022360105.1 Pseudomonadota bacterium | reverse complement strand
GTTAAATTATTGTCCGCTTGTTTTTATCGAAGAGAGCGGAAGAAATCGCACCCCTGATAAATTGCCAAAACATGAAAGAGAGCCACTTTTTGATAGCTGTGATAAAGCCTTGAAACAAACGATTGAATTGTTTAAACCGAAACATGTGATTGGGGTGGGAGCCTTTGCAGAGAAAAGAGCCATAAAAGTGCTGGAAGGTATGGATGTTCGGATCGGCAGAATCACGCATCCCAGTCCTGCCAATCCGAAAGCCAACCGGGGGTGGGAAGAGTGTATTGCCGTGGAGTTTTCAAATATGGGTATTACGATTTAGGGTTCTGTCAAAAAAGCTGATCCTTATATGGGTCGTGCTCTTGCTCTTGAACCAAATGCATTGAAATTATTATTTTTCAAAGATTAAGATCAAGATTGAGAACAGGATTAAGATTAAGATTAAGAACAGGACCGGGACCGGGATTTGGTGGCAGATGAGACTTATCTTTTTGGGAGGTTTTTACATTGACTAAGAGGAGAAAATCACAATGAATCTTGAGAATCTCAGGGCAAAAACAGGTTTTATCTGTGATATGGACGGGGTAATTTATCACGGTAACAAACTTATTCCGGGGGTTAAGGAGTTTGTTGAATGGCTGAAAAAAGAAAACAAGCGTTACCTGTTTTTGACTAACAGCAGTCAACGCTCCCCGCGAGAATTGCAGGAAAAGCTGGATCGCTTGGGAGTGCAAGTCGATGACAAGAACTTTTATACCAGTGCATTGGCAACCGCAAGTTTTCTTGCTGCACAGATTCCTAACGGCAGTGCCTATATGATTGGTGAAGCTGGATTGATCACAGCGTTATACGAAGCAGGGTATTCAATGAATGAAATGAATCCCGACTATGTTGTGGTGGGGGAAACCCGATCGTATGCTTTCGAAAAGCTGGAACGGGCAGTTAACCTGGTGCGAAATGGTGCTCGTTTAATAGGTACCAATCCGGATCTGACAGATCCAAAAGGCAAGGAAATCGCACCTGCCACAGGGGCACTAATTGCTCCAATTGAGCTTGCGACGGGGATAAAGGCGTATTTTGTTGGAAAACCAAATCCGATTATGATGAGACACGCCAGAAAACTTTTAGGTTGTAGTCGGGAAGAAACGGCAATTATCGGAGATAGAATGGATACTGATATCATTGCCGGCATCCATGAAGACCTTGATACCGTGCTGGTTTTAAGCGGGGTGACGAATCAGGAGGAAGTACTGAAATATGCGTATCGTCCCAGGTATATTTTGGAAAATGTAGGTGATATTCCCGGCTAAAATGAGGTATTGACAGCGCCCGAAAAATGCTTCCTAAAAACATCAAAAAATTGATTTTACCCCTGCAAAAAAATGAACCGGCCATCCCTATTAAGTTTCATAGGTCAGAACCGGTTCATCATCCCGCTTAAGCTTGCCAGCGTATTCAAACGTGTTCAGAACTTGAATTAATCAATCGAACACAATCTTTAAAACGAGATGGCTCTATTTTATCTTATTTTGAATTTGGATTCAAATATTTGAACAAAAAAAAATCCCCTCTGTTAGGTTTTGTTTTTGTTGGATAATTTTAAATCCACTTGTTAGCCAGTAGAAGGGTTCCCAGTGTAAAGTTTTGTTATTATTAATCTTTTTTATCTTTGTTTAATTTTTCCAGTAAAGAAGTTTTTTCTTTTTTTCCTCCGGAGTTCCGTTTGATCATGGGAGATCGAGCCCTGCCTGGCTGGGATTGGAGGCTTTTGAGTAAAGATTTTTTTTCGGCTTTTTCTGAAAAAAATGTGGTAGTTTTATCCGGATAATCAACAGCAGGGGGTTTGGATTGCTCCGGTGGGCCTGTTTGCAAGGCCGTGTTGCTATTTTCGGGTCTTGTTTGGTCAGGAGGTCTTGGTGTGTTAGGTTTCAGGCGATGGGGCCTGGCAGCACGTGGCGTAATTCTGGGTTTGGGTGGAACAGGTGGAGCCTCTACTTGTCGATAAGGACTTAATTGCGGAGACTCGGGTTTGTCGGGATCATTTTTTCTAAGCTGATAAAAAACACTGTTTAAATAATGGCGGGGCACAAAATCATTCGCCAGGCCTGCCAGCGATTCCGAACCACCAACAATTAATACTCCATGAGGATTTAATACCGCTGCCAGTTTTTGAAAAAGGCTTATCTTTACGCTTAATGGGAAATATATTGCCACATTGCGGCACAGAATCACGTCAAACAAACCTACTCCCGAAAATGGTTTGTTGAGATCCATTTGGGAAAAACGAGCCATTGAACGTATTTCATCCTTGATCTTCCATCCGTTTGCCAGTTTTGTAAAATATTTGCCCAGGTAATGTCCGCT
>JAKSDL010000338.1 GCA_022360105.1 Pseudomonadota bacterium | reverse complement strand
GTATGAATACGATCCAGCCCTGGTGAAAGAGAAAATTGCCGGTTTTTTTGGATTTGATTATACTCCGTCAGTCAAACCCGATCTCTCCGACGTTCCCGATATCCCAATGAGACCGCCTTCGCTTTGTGCGGGTTGTTCTCACCGTTCGACCTATCACATTATTAAAAAGGCCGCAGAAGGAATGGATACCATCTATCCTTCCGATATCGGTTGCTACACCCTGGGATACCTACCCCCTTTAAACATGGCCGATTTTGTGATCTGCATGGGCTCATCCGTGGGGACATCCTGTGGTTTTTCTGCAGCAACCGATCAAAAGGTGATCTCATTTATTGGTGATTCGACTTTTTTCCATACGGGTGTACCGGCATTGATCAATGCGGTCTTTAACAATCACAATTTTACCCTGGTGATATTGGATAATAGAACCACGGCCATGACCGGTCACCAGCCGAATCCAGGCGTGAATATGGATGAAATGGGTTTTGAAGGGTATGGCAAAGTCAACATGGAAGAGCTGGTGCGATCCGTTGGCGTTCCTCATGTGACGACGATCAATCCTTATAACATCAATAAGAGTATCGATAAGGTCAAAGAGGCTTTAGCATTCAAGGGTGTATCAGTTGTCATCGCCGAGAAGAAATGTACCCTGTTTGCGCAAAGCCTGAAACAACTTAAAAAACGATCGTTTACCATCAACGAGAATTGTATCCAGGATCGTGAATGTATTAATGAAATCGCTTGTACTGCTTTTTATATCGAAGATGAAAAAGTGCAGATCAATCCGGACTATTGCGTGGGATGCTCCACCTGCATGCAGATTTGTTCTGAAAAAGCGATTGTGCCATTAAAATTAAACAAATAACTCATGGAACCAAGGAAATAACTATGAAAGCGACAAGACTCATTATTACAGCGGTGGGAGGACAGGGAAATTTATTGGCGACCAAAGTATTGGGTGAAGCTGCCATGCTTTCCGGGATTGAAGTTCGCATGAGTGAAGAACACGGAATGGCTCAACGCGGTGGTGTTGTGGAATCCGCCATGGTATTTGGTGATGCCAAAAGCTCAATCATTTCAGATGGTGAAGCGGATCTGCTGGTTGGATTTGAGCCTTCGGAAACCTTGCGGGCATTGAAAAAGTGCAAAGCGGAAACGGTCGTTGTATCCAACATCGCGCCGCTACCTCCTTTTACGGTGGCTATAGGCAAAGGTGAATATCCGGACTTGGAAAGGCTACAGGAATTGATCAAATCTAAAACTGCCAAACTGGTTACTCTGGATGCTGTAGCACTGGCACATCAGGCAGGGAGTGTCCTTTCCGTGAATATGGTTTTATTGGGAGCCCTGATTCAAACAGGCGTGCTTCCAATCTCTGCAGAGAGCATTAAAACAGCCATTGAAACCAGAACAAAAAAAGCCTTTATTGAAATGAACATGAAAGCCTTTGATCTGGGTTACGAAGCTGCTAAAGCCAATGGCTAATTCCTGTCTGTTCATCTTGAACAACTCTGATCACCCGGTCCGGAAACAGTTTGCGGCCGGGTTTTCCACAATCTTGATTGGTTAAGAGAATCGGGCCTGGTTGTCATCCTGACTTTCCTCAACTTAATAACATTGGGGAGCTAAACCTTGTCGCCAAACTTACAAAGTGTGTCTAAAATCAAGCTATCCCTACCATTTATCAGTCTGCACTCGCATATCAATCGCCATAATTGATCTAAGGCGTCGTATTTCGGAACCAAAATTGAATACCAAAAATTAATTTTGTGCATCTAAAATCATCAATTTATTAAGTCTTTCTTCTGGACACCCCTAAGATACTTTGTTAAGAGATGATATCGAAGACTTTTTTGTTTTTACTGCAGAAAAACTAGGAAGGGGAAAATATGTTAATGCGTTTTTGGTGGGCGGTTCTCGCCTTTTTTTATCCCGATCCAGCCATCGCGGAAGACGCTCAATTGAACAGACAGGTACGTTTGGCGATCTCATTTTGTCTGATTGCTCCAATCTTTCTGTATGCCAACGCCGTCAAATGGATTAGATTTGAGGCTTATCATATTGCTTTGGCAGGTGCTGTTCTGGCCAGCCTGCTCCTTTTGATGAGCTTTCTTTATAAATTCAAAATACTTCCCCTCGGCTTTATCTCCAATTTTATTATCTTCTCCCTGTTTTTGGATCTTTATTATTTGACCTTCTTTTCAGGTGGGGTAAATTCACAACAAATCTTCTGGGTACTGCTGATTCCACTTTTTGCCTACTTGCTGCTTCCTATCCGCTGGGGGCATGGGTGGTTTGCGATAACATTTGTTGCCGTCGCGGTGTTGTTTATTCTGGAGTCCCAGGGTTACCCATTTCCGGATGTCAAGGGAATGAGCAAACAGGATGAATTTGTACAGTGGACCATGGCTATCTTCGGTTGTTTGTTTTCTATCTATGTCACAGCGATGCTTTTTAAGGCAGGTCATCTCAGCTCTGTGAGTCAGATGGAGGAATCCAAGGAAAAAGCTGAAACCATGTCCCAGAACCTGGCAAACGTTCTCAACCAGATCAAAGAAAGTTCCGATTCGCTAAGCGTCTCTTCCACAGGTCTGCTTGAAACCAGCAAGCAGCTGGAAGAAGATACCTCCATGTATTTCGATAAAACCTCAAGTATCTACGATTCCTCCCAAAGTATTCGCAGGAAAATGGATACGGTGGCTGCAGAGATAAAGCTGGCTACCAGCCGCATGGATGATATCTCCAAAACGGCGATGAAAGCCAGAAAAATTGCTGAAGATGGAAATTCCATTGCCAAGGAAACGTCAGAATCGATGGCAAACCTGAAAAAAGGTGGGGAAGACTCTGCGAATATCACCAACATGATTCAACAGACATCCAAACAATTGAAGCTCCTGTCACTTAACGCAGCAATTGAGGCAGCAAATGCCGGGGAGCATGGAGAAGGATTTGCGATCGTTGCCAACCAGGTGAAAAACCTTGCTGAAAGAACTTCTGAAGCGACGGCAGAAGTAACCGAAATTAATAAAAATATTCAGATCACCACCGATCGTTCGGCAGAGTATATTGCGTCCATTGTGGATATTATTCAGGATTTTTATTCCCTGCAACAAACCATCTCCACAGCAGTGGAAAAGCAGGATGAAGCGACCCGGGTTATTTCCAAAGGTCTCTCGGAAACAGCTGAAATTGCCTCAGCCATTTCAGACAGTGTTAATGAAGTAGTTTCTGCAACTGAACGAACCCAGGAAGAAGTGCAAAAGAACTTCACCGAGGCGACCGGTCTTGCCTCCATGTCAAAAAGTCTGATCCAGCTGCTTAAATCCGAAGGCAGCCGATAATTCCCACGAAAACCGGGAGATTTGGTCTATTCAGATTGTTTCCCGGTATCTTTGTAGTTCCTCTTTGTCATTATTTTCAATTTCAGACACAGGCCCCGGTATAGTTGATGGGCAACAAGTTGCCCATCCTACATTTCTAATTGATTGATTTTCCGGATAGATTGTAGGGTGGGTCAAGCGAAGCGGACCCACCAATTTTCAATATCGCAAGGGTTATTGGCAGGTACACCTTTTTTTGTGAGGCAGTCTAGCGATCTTGTCGATGGGCAACGAGTTGCCCATCCTACATCTGAAGCACACCATCGGCTTCTATTTCAACCAACCAGTCTTTGTTGATTAAGCCGCTTACTTCAACAAACGTGCAGGCTGGTTTGATTATACCAAACATTTCTCCATGTGCCCTGGCCGCATCTTTCCATCTGGAGATATCGGTCAGCATGACCCTGGTGCGGATGACGCATTCGATGGTTCCTCCGGCATCTTCAATCGCCTGTTTGATGATTTCCAAACAGCGTAACGTTTGACCGTAAACATCGCCGAGAGCTGCTGACGTTCCATCCCTGGCAATAGGGGCTGTTCCTGAAATGGCGATCATGTTTCCGATTTTGACAGCCCTGGAAAATCCAATAGAGCCCTCAAATGGCGAACCAGAACTAATATTGGTGCGTTCCATAATCTCCTCCGAATGGTTAAATCAAACCTGAAAGCTGTTTTTGTATCATAACTATCTCAGACAAAAGTCAGCCAACCCATCATGCTTTCCAGATTAGCGTCAAACAGATCGACAGTCTGATCGACCAACTGCTGTGTTTTTCTACCCGGGCAGGTTTCACAAAGAATTCTTTTGTCAATGGACCGAATAGGCTGCACCTTGGCGATACTGGAGGTAAAAAAGGCTTCATTGCAGTCTTCCAGTTCTTCAGGCAGAACGTCGCGTTCGCAAACGTTGACATTGATCGATTCGAATGTCTCGATCATGGCCTTGCGTGTGATACCAGGAAGCACCGATCGCAGGGAAGGTGTTACCACTTCTTCTCCATAAATCAAAAACAGGTTGGAAGTAGACCCTTCGGAAACATATCCCATGGTGTCCAACAAAACAACATCGTCATACCCGTTCTTAATGGCATCCATTTTAGCCAGAAACGGATTCAGATAAGCCCCGGTTACCTTGGCGGCAGTGGGAATTGTTTCCGGGTGCAGCTTGCGAAAGGTTGAGGTCATTACATTGACCGGTTTGGAAAGCTCGCTTTGTTCAACTCCCTCTTTATCGAAATCCACGACAAAAATAGTAATGGAGACCGTTGGATCGGCCGGGGTGACTTTTAATTCAATACCGGCATAATAAGCATAAAACTTGATGCTGCCCCGTTTTACATTATTTTCACGTACCGTTTCGATCACATGCTTAACCAGGTCGTCTGGTGAGAGAGGCAAATCCATCATGCTCAGTTTGGCGGAATTATACAGTCGATCCACATGTTCTCTTAATCCGAATACAGCCGGTCCTTTTGATGTGTGTAACAGGTCGACTACCTCGAAAAGAGCAGATCCCCTGCTGAAACTGTGTGATAACAGTGGAATATTGGTCTGTTCCCAGTCTACAAACTCTCCATTATGCCAGGCTTTCATAAGATTTTGATGGTTTAAGATTGCGGGTTCAATAAGACGATGCAAAGAATCTATGCAGGTTCACCTTGAATAAAACTAAATCAGAAAAACTATTCCTTCATAGTTTCCGCAAAGCACCGAGTTGTCAACCTTAAAGAAGATTGAGCAACTCGGCATTGAGGTGGGAGAGAGTGTGAGGAGAGGGAGAATGACAGTCGTTGCTTTTATAGCAGTTGTCCGTTGAGGTTTGCCTCATTTGTAAAAAGGGCAGTTGAGATACTGCTGACACTGGCATTAGGCAGCATTTTCAGAGGTTTTTTGTATTTACGACAAAGCCGTTTGAGGCGATTACAGGCATTATGACTGTTGCAATTAACAGGGCAGATAATGATATCTGAACGACTGACTTTTGCATCCAGATTCGAATTGCCGTTTTTCAGGTAACCATCATGATATTCAAACTGACCACCGTTCATCTCAACCATATGCTGATAAAGATGTTTAATCTTTGTCATACCGCCGACAATGAGTACCCGTTTGGATTCAAGATCCTGATCCTGGTTGGGAGTGTTTTCCGTTTTGCTGTGGGCTTCCGTCAGTTTCGTGAAATGAGAGATCAATTCTTCGATGTCCCCTTTTAAATGGTCGTTCAGAGCTTCATTTTCCTCCAGACGTTCCGTCAAGGTTTCGACTTCCTTGTGACTGGTTCGCAGTTCGGTTTTCAATTGTTCTATCTCTTTCTGCTGTTCCAGCAATTGCAATTCCAGTTCTGTCTGATCCTGCAACTCCAAAGGCTTTTCCAGCTCTTTTTGATTATCGGAAGATTCTGACTTTTCCAGTGATTCCAGTTTTTTTAAAGCCAAACCGAGTTCATTCCGCAACGTTTGATTCTCTTTTTTTAGTTCACGATAGCTTTGTTTCTGGGTTTTTATCTGGTCTTTGAGTCTGGAATTGGTGTTTTGAGATTCCCTGAATTCACCCTTGATTCTGGATATAGCATTAACCCCGTGATGGGACATCATGTGGATTTCTCCGAACATTTCCTCCACCAGGTCTTCTGAAACGTCCCTTTTCGCACAGGCGAGATAGAATAGTCCGGCAAAATTCCCGCTAGTCAGTCTTTTGTTCCACTCTGTCCGCAGTTCCTGCTCGTTTGCCCGACCAAATTCATCAATATCGGTTTTATATTTTCGTCTTAAATAATTGTCTACTTTAACAGACAGCTTGTTCTCATCATGGAGCATTTTCATGATGTGGGCATGAACCTGGTAAAGTCTAAGCCCCTTGATTTGATATCCGGACTTCTTAAGCATGCGTTTGTGCTCTTCCTCATTTAAACAGGATCCAATTAAAGGACATCGATTACTTTGGGCTACTTCCCAGATCGATTTAATACCAGTCGGAATTTCCACCACAGTTACATCATCTGTCCAGTTGTTATACCCGGGTTCTAACATGATAAGCTCCAGCGATTTATTATAATAGTTATCAATACGAAGTTAGAATTTTCGTATATACTAATAATAAAGTCAAGCGTAAAAAGATACCTCTATCAAATAATAATAAATCTCAATAAACTAAATGAGAGCACAACAGTTCCATACAAGATTGTCAGAATAATAGGTTCGTCAGCGATGTCAAAAGATGCCGGTGAATAACTTGGAGTCTGAAGCTAAGAGAACCGGGTTGAGATCAATACGATACTGAAACAGCCGAAAAAGGTATATTTGGTATGGGGATCAATATTAACATCATCGTTTGATTACAATTGTATTTGTTTAGGATCATATATTGTTAGTGATTACCTGTTGACATTTGTAGTTCATATAAATATCTTGGATTCGTACACGCGAAAAATAATTTTTAATCACGAAAAAGATTTCATCAGGGAGAAGCGCAACAAAAACCGAAAAAGTTCTCTCAGGTATTTTTTTGGGAGCAGGAAATCTGGGTAGTTACCTATTAGCTGAAACAGGAGGCAAGAGTTGGCAACAATTAACATGAGACAGATGCAAGTGAATCAATCGGGTAAAATTGCGTCGATTAAAGTGACTGGTGAATTGGGAAGACGCATTCGCGACATGGGATTGACACCGGGTACAGAGATAAGAATTCAGGGGAGGGCTCCCCTATCTGATCCCGTTGCTTTGAGAGTGCGTGGATTTACACTGAGTTTAAGAAACAGCGAAGCTGATTATATTGATGTGGAGATAGAGCAAGATGGGTAAACAACCTGATATGATTTCAATTGCCTTGGGAGGCAATCCAAACTGTGGTAAAACCACCCTTTTTAACGAGCTGACGGGAGCCCGTCAGCATGTGGGAAACTATCCGGGGGTTACTGTTGAAAAGAAAGAGGGGTATTCCTCTGTTAACGGTAAAGACATTCACATCATTGATTTACCTGGAACCTATTCTTTGACAGCTTACTCACAAGATGAAGTAGTTGCTCGAAATTTCCTCACAGAATCAAAAATTGAAGCCGTAGTGGATATTGTCGATGCTTCAAATCTTGAACGGAACTTATACCTGACAGTTCAACTGCTGGAATTAGGCGTACCTGTTTGTATCGCGCTGAATATGATAGATGCTGCAAAAAAAAGGGGCATTACTATTGATGATAAAAAGCTTTCCGAGTTGATGGGAGTTCCCGTTGTTCCGACAATCGCCAGAACAGGGAAAGGGAAGCAGGAAGTGTTGACGGAAGTTGCCAGATTAGCAGGAAGTGAAAAACAACAAAGAGACTTCAGTATTTCCTATGGTGATGATTTGGACAACGCTCTCATCGAAATGGAGAAAATTATCCGGCAGAACAGTTTTCTCACGGGATTTTATCCTTCCCGCTGGATCGGAATCAAATATCTGGAAAATGACGAACTGATTATTGAAAAAGGAGATGCCAGTAACAGTGCTGTTTCCGATCAGCTAAAAGAGATTGTGAAAACTGTTTCCAAACACCTTGAAAGCACTCTGAATACCTATCCTGAAGCAATGATTTCCGATTATCGTTACGGATATATCGCTTCTGTTCTAAAGCAGGATGTAATCAAGCGCGAGCGTGATATCAGCAACCTTGAATTGTCCGATAAAGTGGATAAGGTGTTAACCAATAGAGTTATCGGACCTTTAGTTATGGCCGCTATTGTCTATGGGTTATACCAGTTTGTATTTACTTACAGCGAAGCACCGGTTGTCTGGACGGAAAACTTCTTTGGCTGGCTTAACGGGTTGGCATCCGACAATATGTCGGATGGTTTGCTGAAATCCCTGGTTGTATCGGGAATCATCGACGGAGTCGGTGGTGTTTTGGGATTTGTACCCCTGATCATGTTTATGTTTTTCGGTATTTCCATCCTGGAAGATACGGGGTATCTGGCCCGGGTAGCCTTTATGCTGGACAAGGTATTTGCCGCTTTTGGTCTGCACGGAAATTCGGTCATGGCTTTTATCGTTTCCGGTGGTATCGCCGGTGGATGTGCCGTTCCAGGTGTAATGGCGTCCAGAACCTTGAAATCACCACGAGAGAAGCTTGCTACCCTTTTAACAGTACCGTTTATGAACTGTGGTGCAAAAATGCCGGTCATGGCATTGTTGGTAGGAGCATTTTTCGGGAAAAACGAGGCAATGATGATGTTTATTATCACCCTGATTGCCTGGGGAGGTGCCTTATTGGTTGCCAAAGTTCTCAGAATGACTATTATTTCAGGTCCTCCAACTCCTTTTGTGATGGAATTGCCTCCGTATCGTCTGCCAACTCTAAAAGGCTTGTTTATCCATACCTGGGAAAGAACCTGGCAATATATTAAAAAAGCGGGAACTATCATTCTGGGAATTTCTATTATCCTCTGGGCGATGATGACCTTTCCGGGGTTGCCGGAGTCAGATCTGGCAGTTTTTGAAAACCAAAGGGAAACCATCAGGCAGGCAGCTGGTGCTCAAATTCTTAATGAAATAGAAGCTGCAGCCGAAGATGAAGAAGTTGAATTATCTGCTGCTGCAAATGAGGTAAAAGATCAGCTGGGCGCTGTAGATATGCAGGAAGCTGAAAAAGCTCTTAGAAACTCCATTGCCGGTTCTATCGGAACAGCTATGGAGCCTGTTTCACAAGCTGCCGGTTTTGATTGGAGAACCAATATAGCATTAGTAGGTGGTTTTGCTGCTAAGGAAGTAGTGGTATCCACATTGGGTACAGCTTATTCTTTGGGTGAGGTAGATCCGGAGGAAACAGGATCGCTGGGCGAAACTCTGCAGAAGGATCCGAACTGGAGTCCGCTGCTGGCACTTAGTCTGATTCTTTTTACAATTTTCTACGCACCTTGTTTTGTAACTGTAGTTGCTATCGGAAGAGAAGCAGGATCATGGAAATGGGCAGGTTTCTCCATGGCTTTTAATACCGTGCTGGCGTTTAGCGTTGCAGCCATTGTCTATCAAATTGGATCAACATTCGGTTTCTTGGTGGGGTAATGATGGAAACATTTATCGTATTGGTTATAGTTGCAATTGCGTTTATCTATGTCAGTCGAAACATATATCGACAATTCAGAGGCAAAGGCGGTTGCTCAAGCGGTTGTGCTTGCTCGGAAGAAGTAAAACACAACTGCAACACAACTCCTCATATGCTGGATAACAGCAAATAGGTCACATGACAATTAGAACAGGCGTGAATAGAGGATTCTTCAATTCACGCCTTTTTTATCTCCAACTACTTTTCCTCCTTCTCACTATTTATGTCATATCAAATCACCCATATTCCATTTGAGAGTTGATTTGATAAGAGTATTGTTGTAATCGTGCATCCATCCCTTGAAGAGGGAATTCATAAAAGCCCAGGGTGCCAACCCCGGGAATAGAAACCAAGCCCACACAACTCTCTCAAGGAGTGCTTCATTGAAACAATCAACCATCCAGCATTTGATTGGTTAAACAGCCGTGGTTGCCTTTTTTTGTCTGAATTGAATCCCCAACTTCTTAAAAAAACCGCGAAGGATAAACACAAACAAAACGGCGGTTGAACCGTATGCAATCAGACCGTGTGATTCCGCTTCAGCAACAGACACCCATTTTGTGATATCCAACCCAAAAAAATTATAAAGTTCGTTGACGACTAATCCCATCATCAGGGAGCAGAACAAGATCGATAAAACATAAATAGTGGCTGCTTTTTTGCCGATGACTTTTGCAACTACCGTGATGGTAGCTATATTGGTTGCTGGTCCAGCCAGCAAAAAAACCAGGGCTGCTCCGGGTGAAATGCCCTTAAGAACCAATGCAGCGGCAATAGGCGTGGATGCCGTGGCGCAAACATACAGGGGGGTGGCAATAGCCAGCATGAACAACATGGAAAGAAATCCGCTTCCCAGGTAAGTTTCGACCAGTGAAGGCGAAACAAACACACCGATCAATCCTGCTAAAAGAACACCCAGCAGCAACCAGCCTCCAATATCGTCGATCAAATCCCCGAAAGCAAAATCCATCCCCGTTTTTAACTTTTGGGAAAATGGTTTTTTAATTTCATCCATACCTGCCCCGCAGGAAGATTTTCTGCCTCAACAGGGGGCTTCTGGCGGAGGATCCTCCTCACCTCTACTGGATACATTTACAAACAAACCTGTACAGACCGCAGTAAAAAACGCTGACACAGGTCTGATTATAGTCATGATCGGATCTAACAGAGCATACGTAATAGCAATCGAATCCACACCGGTTTCCGGAGTGGCAATCATAAAGGAGGAAACAGAACCCTTACTGGCTCCCTGTTCCTTTAATCCGGCAGCAGCAGGCAATACACCACAACTGCACAAAGGCAGGGGGATACCGATTAAAGCGGACTTTAAAACACTGGCTGATTGACCTTTGCCAAGGTGTTTTCCGACCATGTCATCAGGTAAAAAAGCCTTTAACAAGCCTGCCACAATAAATCCGAATATGATAAACGGCGATGAATCCAAGAGAACATGCCAGGCAGAATCCAAAATTTGAATAAAAATATCGATCGTGTTGGTCATAATAATTAACTACTTGCACATATGATGATGTGTTCATGTATAGAACGATTTTTGAGATTGCTTCAAGAAAAATTCCCTGTTACTCATTTACATGTTCCAGACCGTCCTTAAGCAATTGGCGGATATGATTGTCGTCCAGACTATAAAAGACGTTTTTTCCCTCTTTGCGATGTTTGACGATTTTAGCAGAACGCAAAACGCGCAGTTGATGAGAGATGGCCGATTGAGACATGCCGATAATGTCGACCATGTCACACACGCAAAGCTCCGAATGCAATAAAGCATTTAGAATTCTCATACGCGTGCTGTCTCCAAGAGCCTTAAAAAGATCAGCCAGTTCAAACAGCTGATCGGTGGCAGCCATGCGCTCCCGAACCTTCAATACGGTTTCGGCATTGACACAATCTTCCTGGCAAAATTCAACTTTGTTCATGAGAGAATCCTCTATAAATGAATACATGCTCATATACTAATTCAAATATAGAACCTGTCAAGGTGTTTTACATAGTTCCGTTGTTTTAGTTGACTTGCGACAGCTCCATGAAACAGTTGTTTGCGTTTCGATGATTTTGCTTTGTCAGAAATTCGATGAAGGTCGCTGCCCCATTGCTCAATGAGGGTTGGTTCCCTGAATATGAGGGCTATGACACGGTTTCTTGTTTTGGACACCCCCTCTTTTAGATTTTC
>JAKSDL010000067.1 GCA_022360105.1 Pseudomonadota bacterium | reverse complement strand
GATTAAATAAAGAAATTGAGAATCGTCTTCCTTAAACGGCCGAAGTATCAAATGTTCTGTATTGATTGTAGTAATGTTCATTAATTTTATTTTTGCCGGTTAACACCGGCTTTCAATGGCCAACTGCAAGGTTTTTGTGTTTACGAAGGATTTGCCGGGGATATGGATGTTTGACCTTATCGAAGATCGTAGGCATAGCGCATGTCCGCCACAGACAAGGAAATTGATAAGTCTCTGTTGGCTGCTTCCCGTTTTGCTCGTTCAATCGCTTCGGGCGATAAATCTGATCCCGTAACATCATACCCAGTTTTGCAAGTCCAATAGCTTGGGTACCAATCCCACAGGAGACATCAAGTACTGTCGACACGTTTCCCCACTTCTCTTTAATCACGCAGTCAAACATGGCAGCTTGGCAATTTATGCTTTCCTCCCAGTTCGGATAGAATAGGTGGTAAAAAGGTGCAAGGTTTGAGTAGTATTTTTTTGTATCTTTCAAATTTTCAGCTCAAATTTTACGACAAAACGCCGTGTTTTAAACTTTTGTTATGGAGTTCCTAATCAAAAATAGGCTAATTTACCAAAGAAGCATTTTCAAAAGGAATATCATGTTTTGAGGCTATTTTACGAAAAGCCAAAACGCTTTCTTTCTCGATTGGATCTAGGTCTATTGTCTCACCTCCCTCACAGGTCAATATACACCCATAATACCAATCTCTACCCCATGCTCTGGTTCTCCCATCTTTGACAGATATTGATTTCTTAATGGCTTTCATAACCACGATCTTATCCCAGGGTTTTTTAAAATCCTTTAATGGGTCTGAACTTCTAGTCATAACAATACCATTGTCATCAATTTTTACTGAATAAATCAGAGATTGAATTTTTGATTTTCTTTGCTTCGCTATTTTTGAAAACTGAATGACAATGACAGAAGTAAAGATGGCTAATCCAAAAAACAAAGACAATATATGGAAGATATTAAGAGCATCGAATACCTCAGGCTTTAGTGCTAAAAAAACCAGTGCAAAAAAGAGCAAGAAAACAGGTACGAAAATATTCAGTTTCAATGTCTTTTCAGTTCTATTAAAGTCTTCAAGACTTAAAAAATTAAACTCATGTTTCATAGTGTTACTACATAACGTATAGGTTTTATGTATAATGGCGTTCACCAATGGTGTGGTTATCACAATGAATATCCAGAGGTATAAATCGTGAAAACCCAGGGATGATAGGCCATTACACATAAAAGCAGGTTGGACGGTGCCAACGTCACTGTTTGGATGTACTTGCTATGGGATAGTAAGGCTTTTTGATTTCTTTGTAAAACGGTTAGGGAAGGTCGAAGACAGGCTGTTCAAAAACATCAGGCAGACTATTTTGTCTTTTCATTCCTGTTTTTAATTAGCGAAAGCAAGCAACACCTTAATTTTCAAATGTCAAAATGAAAAACCTAACCCCGATTTCCCCAAGCCTGTCCCCTTCATGACCCCTTGACCGATCAACCGGCGGCAATGACGCGCTGTGCTGCTTTGAATCCGGATTGAGCGGCTCCTTCCAATAAGCCGCCTTCGGTATAATCTCCGGCTAAGAAAAGTCCTTTGGGATTGCCTTCGCTGTTTTTCAGATTGATCAGTTGTTGAAACATACCGGTGCGAAATTGGGGATAGGTGTGTTGGTGCCTGATCACAAAAGCTGATTGGAGCGGATCAATATTAAAAAGACCGTGTTTTTCAAGCTCTCTGCTCACGGCTTGAATCACTTTGTCATCGGGTGCGTCGATCAGTTCCCGGCCAAAGTCTCCCAACGGCCAAGCTTGCATGTATCTGGCTTTGCATTGATCGCCGCCTTTTTGGTGGGGATAAGTCATATAAGACACCCGATGTCCCGATAGCCGGTTGTTTATTCCCCCCCAGTAAGAAACGGTATCTTTGATCGATCCCACAAAAACAACCATGGGCAGACGCGCAAACTCAAAATCCTGCAAAAACCCTCTCTGTTCCTGATCCCAATCAGCATAAAGAGGGAACAGTTCCGGCGAGGGAATCGCTGAAATTACCGCTGATCCTTCAAAACGATTTGCTTCGGTTTCCAAACCACACACCTCTCCTTTTTGGTTGGTGATGATTCTTTTGATGGTTGTCTGGTATTTAATGTCCGTGTTTTGGGCCAAGGCTTTTGTTAACAGGTCATTCCCGCCCCGCAGAAAAAACGACCCGGTCGTTAGATACATATAAAAGCTGCGTAGAAAATAACTGAGTGAAATGGTTTCGGGCTCGGACATGGAATAGGTCAGCATCAACGGACGAACCGCGTATTCCAAAATCTCTTCATTCAGCTTCCGGCGTGTATACGCTGCCAGGTCAACCTGGTCGAACTCCAGCAGACCGGGCCACCTGTCCAATGCCATGCTTTTTCGATTCAGGAGGATGGGTAAAACCAACCGTGTCATTACCAATCTTGACCATAGCGAAACGCTGGTGCCCAAAATGCTGCCCATCCTGATATACTTTTTCTGCTGATCCGCTTTCATGATCATGTTGTAATTGTTCATGGCAATGATATTGCCATCCAGCTGATACGTGCGAATCAGATCCAAGCAGATTTTGTAGTTTGTATGATAAAATTGAGCGCCCACATCAATTACATCACCTTGAATGGTTTTTGCTTGAATGCGACCGCCAGGTCGGGTTTCCTTTTCAAAAACAAGCACATCGTAACCGGCTTCCTTTAGATAGTGCGCCGCAGTCAAACCTGCCAATCCGGCACCGATAATTAATATCTTGCCTTTACTTGCCATCTTTTATCTCCTTTTATTGTGGTTCGATGAGCAGCCTACGAGCAACATCGCTGATTGCAGCTTCCTCTATCAGTGGTTCCTTCCTGAAAGCATTGCCCTGCAGGAATGGGATTCAATGATTAATTGTAACCGTCAGTTGACGGCAAGTCAAGCAGATGACTTTCAATAATTTACTTGATTTTATCACTTTATGGCGATATTAAATGACATTGTAAGGAAGTATTACCGTCATAAGACGGTTAACCAGTTTTCCTGATAGAGGGAGTCGACCATGGTAAAAAGCAATCCGCATCCTGAGATCCAATTCACTGAACCAACATTTGATGGGCTTTATCGTTCGTCGCAGGAACTTGGCGAGCGCCGCGTATTAATTTTGCAGGCAGCTTATGCTGTTTTGTCAACAGAGGGGTACCAGGGCTTTACCATGCGGCGTATTGCCAATCAAGCGCAGATGCATCTAAAAACGCTCCAACATTATTATGCGACCAAAAAAGATCTGTTGATGGAAACGCTGCGCCATATCATTTTGGAGAAGTATCGGGAATTTTGGGAAGTGCTTTCCCGGAAACGGGCCGAAAACCCGAGGGAGATCTTTCGCTTAGTTGTTACCTATTTTCTGAACGACATTAAGGACCCGATTACCAGCCGGTTTTTTCCGGAACTATGGGCCTTAGCCACCCACGATTCAGATGCCGCTTTTGTGATGGATCACCTTTATTCTCTTTACAGAAAGAATATGAATGAGCTGATTCGAGCCATCAATCCGACGTTATCGGAGCAGAAGAGTGCCCAGCGAACCGTTGCCGTCGTTGCCATGGTCGAGGGTCTGATTCTGTTTATGGGTCACGACAAAAAACGGCCGTCGGAGTTACAAGATGTTGAAGGAGAAATCATCAACGCCGCCATGCAGATTGTTCTGATGCCTTAGCATGAAAACGGGAGGCGTTCCTGGGTTTAGTCTGATAAAAGCAAACAAGAAATCCCTGGCCAAAGGAAATGAAAAAGGGTCATGAAGCTGACGTTTTGAAAAATCCAAAGGTGCAGGCCTGACGCCTTCATGCCCCCTTCATAATGCTACGGTCTTCCAAAATGTAGAGCCTTAGCTTACGCTCACTCCGCATGAAATAAAGAATATATAGTGTATTCTTATCAATTCGATAAAATATGCGACAGGGACCAACAACGACTTTGAGATAATCAGTATTCCGCAATTCAGGAGGGGTTTTGCCTGATTTTGGAAATTGCTTCAGGCGCTTTACAGATACAAAAACGTTCTTAACCAGTTTTTTTGCTGTACTAGATTTATCAAGAGTTATGTATTCTGCAGTTTCCTCAAGATCAGTAAGAGCGGGCTCAGTCCAAATTAGTCGAGCCATTTACTCATCTTTTCCTCTGCTTC
>JAKSDL010000488.1 GCA_022360105.1 Pseudomonadota bacterium | reverse complement strand
TTGATCGTTTTTTCTGTGCGCCTTGTGACCATTCCTACCTGGAATCCGGAAGTACTCATTTCAAGACCATGGTTGATCCCTTTGACAACTCCACTGCCATTTTTGTTTGGGCCATTTCTCTGGTGGTACATCAGGGAGCTAAGTAGCGATACCCGGGATGTTCCGCAATATCCACTTCTTCATATGTTGCCATATGTTTTGGAAGTACTTGCACTATCAGTTACCCTTTTAAGTATGCGAAACGGAGAATATGAGCTGTTTATCCGTAACGTGTTTTCAGGAAATCCGCCATTATGGCTGCCGGTTCGAAACGGGTTAAAAGTACTCTTGAATGTCATCTATGTCGGCCTTTCTGCCCGTTTGGCGTTCAGCAAAAAAGCTAACCGCCTGTCCGGGGTAAAGCGATTATGGCTTAGGTTTCTGGTCATCATACCTGCCATAGTGCTTGCAGCCTTCTCTTATGTTGCGGTTGTACCCGAGGCCACAGAATATTTGGTAAAGGGATCCACAACACCTTTTTTTATCCTGGCAACCACCATGGCAGTATTAATCTATGCCGTTTCTTTTCTTTTATTGATTGCACCCAATACTTACAGGGAAGAGCGGGCAGTCAACACGAAATCGAATCAGAAGTTATGCACGGAAGAAGAGTCTGACCATTTACTCTCCCTGGTTGATAAACGTCTGGCAGAAGGTGCCTTTCATAATCCTGATCTTATGCTGACGGATCTTGCGGCAGAGTTTAAGGTCCATCCAAATCGACTTTCGTTCGCAATAAATGAGTACCGCAACATTAGTTTCAAGACACTCCTTAACAAGAAGCGTCTCGATTTTTTTTTACAGCAGCTGAACCAAGGGGAACTTCAGAAACAGTCAATACTCGGTCTTGCCTTTGAAGCAGGTTTTCCCTCCAAAAGTACATTCAACAGGGTTTTCAAAGAACAGATGGGGATGTCTCCATCCGCCTACTTAAAAAGCATTCAGAAATAAATCGTTAAATAGTACCCACCATCCCACTTTCAAAATCATTAAAAAAAAAGCAGTTATACGTCCCACAATGCAAAATGGGACGACAGTATTATTCGGCCCGGATATGTTGTGAATCTGATTTTTTGTTTTTCTCATTGATATTGTCAAAATTGAGGATGCTCCATGAAAAAGCCAGGTTCTGATTGCGCGGTTAAATATGCACCCTGCTTTCATTTAATAGCGAATAAATAACTTCAAAGAGGTGAGCAGAGCTTTACTTCAGGAGGACCCTCAATACCTTGGGAGGGTAATATGGGCAGTTTTAAATGTTTACTTCGGATATGTGTGTTTCCGCTTCTTTTGATATGTTTGATGGTTTTTCACGCCTGCAAGCTTGATGATTCCGTAGTTTTGGACTCTGGAGACATCAACTGGACACTGTTGGGAAGGGATGATTTTAACCGGAGTGATACCAGTTTTGACGGATCTAACTCCGAACTGGGATCAGACTGGCACGCCTTTGCAGATATCCCGGATGATGCAAATTCCATGATTCAAATAACCGGGCAGAGGGTTGAGGCAAGGGGAGATTCAGGGGCTGACTGGAAGACAAAAACCAATAGTTCAATTGTAAAATTAAAAATCGAGCTGACAACAGCCGATGTGAGCTCGTTGAATACTTCCAGCGGCGATTTGAGCAACACGTTTGGATTTTATGATGAGCAGTATAACATCGATGAAGGTGGCTGTCCCTACGATACAGGTGTCGGCCTTCACAGCGGTGTTTATCATACATATATTGCCAAGAGGATAAGCACTGCACCGGGCTTTGAAGAATTGGGCGGAGAGATAGTAACCTTCGAAGCTAATACAACATATGGTTTTGAATTTATTATCAATGATGGCAGTTTATCTTTCGAATTAACGGATGCTACCGGGGATACTATCAGCAAAATAACCGCCGATGGTGATTCCTGTACCTTTGTCCAACCTGGTTTTTCAATGAAATATGTAGATGATGAGTCCTTTTATTTTGATAATTTTGAAGGCTATACCGGGGAGACTGCAAATTAGCTAGGTTAAGGTCACAAAATTAACCATTAAGGTGTTTATATTTCAAAACAATATTCAATTCCGAAAAATCAATAAGGAGTTATGATGAAACATTTAATTCGAACACTTATCGCAGTTGTCTTGATTGGTTTAAGCCTTGATGTTTTCGCTTCAGGTGATGGCGGCATAGTCTCTATTTTCAAGGGCAGCAAGGTTAGCTATGACGATAAAATAGGATTTGGAGAGCATTATATTTTAAAAGATGATAAAACAATAACCGTTGTGGAGGGTAAAATAAGGCGCCGGTTCTGCTATGCGCCAAAAGGTCGATCACCATTTGAGATTATAAAAAATTATGAAAAGGCCATAACCGACAAAGGCGGAACCATCATTAACCTGTCCAGGGACGCGGGAAGTGTCTCAGTCTCAAAACAGGAATTTATCTATGATTTGTTTACCAAGGGTCGTGTCAACAGGATGACTAATTATGAGTATATGCAACTTCCAAATTATGCAAACGATTATGTGGCCGGTAAGATTTCAACCGCCAAGGCAGACTTCTATGTTGCGGTTGCAGCCGTCAGCATTGAAAAGAAAACCGTTTTTACCCTGGTGACTGTCGAAGCAAAGCCTATGGACATGGGAATGGTTTCACTTGATATCATGAATGAAGGCATT
>JAKSDL010000579.1 GCA_022360105.1 Pseudomonadota bacterium | reverse complement strand
ACAAAGTTTAAAGTTATAATCCCTATCCCGATCAACCCCTTAGAAAAATCCCTGGTTAGCCGATATGTCGTTCAAGAAACAAAAAAATTCACTATTTAAAAAATGTGTTGTATAATAAGGCTGCTCTATAGGCTGCTAAGACATGTTAGGTGATCGCATGTGAATTTTAATCTTCCTCCCTTAGGGAAGTGACGTTCCAAATTGACTTGTAAAAAAGAGGACCTTCATTCGCATAAGTGCATCTATGGCTGGAACATCAAAAAACAGGAAATCCGGAGCATCCGAATCGGCAATAGCTGGCTTTCATGGATTGGCCATAGACTATCAACTTGATATGAGCCCAACCTCGATAAAAGGTACCACCAAAGAGTTAACCGGGTATTTGGAAAAGGAGCTTCTCAATGGTGAGTCGGCATGGATCGATATCATTGCGGCTGATGATCTAAAGCGAATGAAGAGCGAACTGAAAAAGCTAATAAAAACCAGTCCGGGATTCAGGGTTTTCAGGGAATATACGATTGTTCACAAGGATGAGACTCAAAAACCCGTTGTCGAACAATTGCAATGCCTGGTGGATAAAAAGGGCAAACCGGTTTCCTTAAAAGGGATGATATTCGAGAATTCTTTAACCAGTGCTCGCATACCTGAGAGAAAGATTATCGAGGAAGAGGTAAAAAAAAGAAAACGAGCGGAATCAGAATTCCTAAACGAAAAGGATTTTCTGAATAACATTCTGGATTCATTCAGCTATCCATTTTATGTCATTGATGTTGAGAGCTATAAAGTAACTCTTGCCAATAAAACAGCTCGGGAAATGTTCGGCAACAACGCGAAGACCTGTTATGAGTTGTCTCATCGGCGTACCACACCCTGTGATAAAGCTTGTCTTTGTCCTTTAAAGACCGTCCAGGTTACCAAAGAGCCTTGCTTAACGGAACATATACATTTTGACAAGGACAACAACCCTCGTTATTTCTCTGTCCATGGATTTCCGATCTTCAACAGCCGGGGCGAGGTTCATCAAATCATTGAGTATTCGATAGAGACAACAGAGCAGAGAAAAGCGGAATTGGCTGTGATGGAAAACGAGGAAAAGTATCGGCTTCTTTTTGAAAATGAGCGTGATGCAATATTGTTATTGGATGCGGAAACTCACAGGGTTATTGATGCCAATATCGCAGCTGCCAAGCTTTATCAGTATGAAAGAGAAAAATTGCTGAAAATGAAAGTAACCGATTTCAGTGCCGAGCCTGATGAGACAGTAAAGTCAATCGATACCAAGGAGGTGGGTGAAACCAGCAAAATCGATTTACACTGGCATAAAAAGAAAGACGACACGGTTTTTCCGGTGGAAATCACAGCTGGATTTTTTCATTGGAAAGGGCGAAAAACCGTTTGTGCCATTATACGCGACATAACAGAACGCCGGGAGCGAGAGGAACTGCAGGCAAGATTGGAAAAAAGGCTGACCACCACTCAGAAAATGAATGCCATAGGAACACTGGCCGGAGGGATTGCTCATGATTTTAACAACCTTTTGTTTGCCCAGATTGGCTATCTGGAAATGGCAGTTGCAAAACTGTCGAAAGATCATGAATGTTACACCTATGTTGATGAATCGCTAAAAGCAAGTATGAGGGCTGCTGATCTGGTAAAACAGATTTTGACATTTAGTCGCTCGGATCATGAGCTTACCGAGCCTATCAGCATCGCTCCCATCCTGAAGGAAACTATTAAAATGCTGCAATCCAGCGTAGCTTCGCAGATCAGCATTTCCAGCAATGTGGATACACAATGTCATAATGTAATTGGGAATCCCGTTCAAATCCAGCAGATCATCCTCAATCTTGCTTCTAATTCCGAATTTGCCATGAAAAACACAGGGGGCCAATTGCATTTTGAATTAAAAGATGTGGAATTGGAAAAAAAGGAAGCAAAAAGCTATGGCTTCGATGATACCGGGATGTTTGTATCACTTGTAATTAGTGATACCGGAGTGGGTATGAAGCCGGATGTCAAGGAGCAGATGTTTGAACCCTATTTTACCACCAAGCCATACTGGCAAGGCGCTGGTATGGGACTGGCGGTGGTCCACAGTATTGTGGAAAACAACATGGAAGGGATGATAGCGGTAGAAAGTGAACCGGGTAAAGGTACGCAGATAAATATGTTGTTTCCGGCATTGGTGGAGGGGAAGGAAATTCCTAAAAGCGCCTTTGTGGAGGAAAAAAAGAATCTTTTGAAAAACCAGGTTGTGATTCTTTTTATAGATGATGAAGAGATGATTTGTTCCATGGGAAAAACCATTCTAAGCAATCTCGGTTTTCACGTGATTGCCCATACGGACCCTGTTGATGCGATTAATACATTTAAAAAGGATGCCCGCTACATCGATCTTGTTATCACTGATCATATTATGCCTGGGATGAGCGGTATTCAATTGGCCCGAGAGATCAACGCAATTAAGCCGGACATGCAAATCATCCTCATGGATGCAGACAAGGTTGAGATGACTGAAGGCAAATTAAACAAAATAGGTATTAACCAAACCGTTAACAAACCGGTATCCAAACACACGTTAGCTAAAACCATCGGTAAGGTATTAAAGCAAAAGAAGATATGACACATCCAAGACATTAAACAACCTTCTAACATTTGAGAAAGGTTTGTCATGAGTGAAGAAACTGCAGTTACGGAAGAAGTTAAATCGGAACTTGATTCCACTTTTGTGCAGTTGGTGGTTTTCGAAATAGATACCCAATTGCTCGGAATTGAAGTCTCGAAAGTCAGGGAAGTCGTCAAATTCAGTCAACTAACCAAAACGCCGGGTTCTTCTGATTTGATTGAGGGCATCATTGAGCTCAGGGAGGGGATCATACCGGTAGTAGATCTACGCCGAAGGCTTGGAATTGTAAGCGAGGCGAGCTTTGAAAAAACCAATATCGTGATCACAGAGATTGGCGATTATATATTTGGATTTATTGTGGATCGGGTAGATAAAGTAAGCACATTTGCCATTTCAGATTTCATGTTGCCTCCACCTGGTGCAACTATGGTTGGTAAGGAATTCATCATCGGTGTCACTAAAAAAAATGGGAATCTCCTGCTTTATCTGGATATTGATAATGTACTTAATATTGAAGAGCTAATGGGAGGATTGTCATGAATACAATATCATCAGAAAGCATTTGCAAGGTTCAAAATCATAAAGACCTTTTGATCAAAGCTCAAGACTTTAGACAGAAATCGAAATCAACAGACAAATCAGATGAAGCTGTCAATTTGATCAGCTTCAACTTGCTAAACGAACTTTATGGCATCGAACTTAATAGTTTGCAGGAAATCTTAAAGGCCAAGTCGATCTCAAAAGTGCCGGGCAGTTCGGATTTTTTGCAGGGAGTAATTAACCTCAGGGGCAACCTGATTACAGTGGTTGACCTGAAAAGAAGACTTGGCTTGGAAACAGAAAATATCACGGAACATTCCAGGGTCATGATCGTTCGCAACAGAGAACGTTCTATCGGACTCCTGGTTGACAAGGTACTTGAAATTGTCAAATTGCCCAAAAAAAACATCTCAAATCCTTCGAGCGGGTTGATGAAGGCAGAGATGAAATATATTAGCAAAATCGGGAAAACAACAGATCAAGTCATTACCATTCCCGATCTTAAAGAGATTTTTCAGTCGCTTATCTAGTCACATGCCATTCACAACGGAGGAATTGTCATGAAACGAATGTCGCTAGCGCAAAAACTGGGAACAGGTTTTGGGATTATCATGCTACTTCTGGTAACCATCACTACCTATATTTATTTTAACTTTGTAAACATAGTTAAAATGAATGATTCCCTATTGGATGCACAACATCTGAGTCATTTTATCACTGAGAAAGAGGTTGACCATCTTAAGTGGGTAAACGTGGTCTATTCATCGTTGTTATTGGACAAGGAGCTGAATGTCCAGCTGGATTATCAACAATGCGGCCTGGGGAAATGGATGTACGGTAATGCCTCCAAAGATGCTAAAACCGATGAGCTGGTTGAAAAGATGAAAGATCCCCATATCAGGCTTCACCAGTCTGCAGCTAAAATTAAAGAATTGTTGAAAACACCCCAGGGCAAACAAAGAGCTTTGGATGTTTTTCAACAGGAAACCCTGGTTGCGTTGGGCCAGGTACAGGGACTTATGAGGGAGATTGATAATCATGCAAGCCACGAAAGCGAATCCATTCTTGGCAATTTTATTGAAAACATCGATTGGACAAAAGTATTGATTATCATAGCTGGTTTTGTCGGTGTGATTCTGTCCCTGATGGCTACCCTTGTAATCGTAAGAAATCTCAAATCGAATCTGATGAAAATTGAGGAAATGACGGGCGAGGTTACCCAGGCATCCGCGTCCCTTTCCAGCAGCTCACAATCCCAGAGTTCTTCGGTGGAAGAAATTACAGCTTCGCTTGAAGAGCTGATTTCATCAATCCAGGATGTGGCTAAAAATGCCAATGATGTTTCCGGGGCTGCACATAATTCCTCGGATCAAGCCAAATCAGGTGGAGAAGCAGTACAAAGAGCCATTGAATCGATGGAACAGATTAGCGATTCTTCGGATAAAATTACGGAAATCATCAGTGTCATCTCCAATATTGCCGAACAAACCAATCTTTTGGCGCTGAATGCTGCAATTGAGGCAGCAAGAGCTGGTGAACACGGAAAAGGATTTGCGGTTGTGGCAGATGAGGTTCGAAAACTGGCAGAACGCAGTGCCAAGGCTGCTTCTGAGATCACAGGACTGATCAAGGAAAGTGCCTCCAGAGTTGAAGAGGGATCCAGGCTTTCAAATGAAGCAGGAGAAATGTTGCAAACGATTATTGAGCACGTCAACAAAACAGCAGATATGGTTGAACAGATTTCGGCCTCTACAGAAGAACAGGCTGCAACGTCTAACACCATTAAGGACGGGATGAATCAAATTTCTGCCACCGTTGAAGAAAATTCTGCATCTGCCGAAGAGCTTTCAGCGTCTGCCCAGAACATGAAGTCCGAAATTCAAATTATTATTACAGGGAAAGCGGATGAGTCTGCTAACATCGGTTTAACCAGAAAACCGGAGTTGATTCAGTCATATAGCAGCCAGATAACTCCATCCACTATAGAGGAACCGTCGGACCAGGCAATCACTCCACTTCCCAGGAAAGGCAAAGAAAACTATCTGGAATGGTAATGCGGTGGGATAGAGAGAATGGTTACCCCTTTAACTTTGTTGGAACTTGGAAAATTTGCAGATATAGCGTACCAGCAGACGGGAATTCGTTTGACCGCGAATAAACTGGAGTTGATGAATAATCGGCTTGGTCGTCGGTTAAGGGACTTAAATCTGGATTCGTATAGAAAATACTTAAGATATCTTAGAGAAAACCTCGCGGTGGAATTGAGCAATTTCATTCAGGTGATTACCACCAATGAAACATTTTTTTTCCGGTATCCGTTTCATTACTATCTGCTGAGCAAAGAAATATTCCCGACGTTGAAGGGCAGCGAAGTTACGATATGGAGTGCAGCCTGTTCAAGCGGAGAGGAAGCATACTCCCTGGCTATTGTTTGCCAGGAAAGGCTTCCAAACTTTTTTAACCGTCAAGTCAACATTTATGCTAGCGATATTGATCTTTCAGTTTTAAAGAAAGCGCACGATGGTGTTTACAATTCATATGCCCTGAGAAACGTGAGAAAGGAGCATTTAACAAAGTACTTTCGACCGGTAGACAGGGAATATTACAGGATTGATCCCAGTCTTCGGGAAAGAGTGGCGTTAGGACAGCATAATCTTAAGAAGCTTTTTCCCCGTGGAAAAGTGGATATCCTTTTTTGCAGGAATGTTTTGATCTATTTTGACGATGAAAGCAAAAACTTGGTGTTAGAAAATCTTGTTCGATCGTTAAAACCGGGTGGTTATTTGTTTCTGGGGGAATCGGAAATTGTGCCTGACATGCCCGAATTGACTCGAATGAAATCCTCTGTTGCAAAAAAAGCAGGATAAGCAAGGCCATAATCGCATTGGACCATAAATCGCTGAATGTGAACAAAATCCTCCAATCCCGATGTGATGCGGGACTAACAAAAAATATAGGGTGCTTGTGAGGGGCAGATTTCCGTAAATCCGGGTTAATTTGCTGTTTACATGCCTCAGCAGTGAGTGAGTGCAGTATAATGGGTAGTATCATCAGGGTTGCGATTGCAGATTTGGGTGTAGGCAAGAAGGATGACCAGTTGTTCACAGTTGTCGGCTCCTGCATTGCAATAATGCTTTACGATAAGGTTAAGCAGATCGGAGGCATGATACATATCATGCTCGGCTATTCAAAAGGCAGAAAAGACAATATCTGCAAATACGTGGATTCCGGAATACCGGTCCTGCTGGAGAAAATGATGAAAAAGGGAGCATCCAGAAAGCGTATCCTGGGAGCAAAAATATCCGGAGGTGCTATTCTTTTGGCGAAAAAAGATGAACACAATATTGCCAGAGAGAACCTTGAAGCCACTCACCAGGTTCTGAGGCAACACGGTATTCAAGTGATCGCGTCCGATTGTGGGGGAGATTTCGGCAGGAGAATAACATTTGATGTTACATCGGGAAGGGTAGAGGTCGAATCCCATAACGGCTATAAAAAAATTCTCTAACACCTGGACCATTCAATGAGGTTACCATGAATCAAATTCTAATTGTTGATGATGAAAAACTGATCAGGGATATGTTATCGTCCCGGTTAAAAGATCATGGATATGAACCCATCTTAGCGAAAAACGGAAAGGAGGGACTAAACCTGTTTAACAAACACCAACCGCCGGTCACTATTCTGGATCTTAAAATGCCGGTAATGGATGGCATTGAATTCCTAAAAAAGCTTGATCCGGAATCGTTTATAACCAATGCGATCATCGTCTTTACGGGGCATGGAGATAATACTGACATAGAACAATGCTACAACATGGGAGTACAGTCGTTTCTTCGTAAACCGGTTAATTTTTTCGAATTGCTGGGTTCCATAAAAAGAGCCTTTGACCTGGTGACAAATACTCGAAAAATCAATGAGCTAAATGCCAGTCTGAATGAAACCAATCGTCGGGTCTCCTCTTTGCTCGACAACATCCCGGATGTTGTCGTGGAATGCAATAAAAAATTGGAATTTACTTATGTCAGTGAGAATGTTTTCAAGATGTTACAGTATTCATCAGATGACCTGCTTGGAAAAAAGATAACTGATTTTTTAGTAGAGGAGGATGTTGAGCAATTAACCTACAAATTCAAGGCCGGCAAAACCAAACTCAAAGAAACCGTTGAGGCGTTGGCAGTAACCATGAAAGCTAAAAACGGTGATTTGGTACCCACGCAATTGCTGGCCAAAGGTATTCCGGATGAGAAAGGCAAACCGGAAAAACTATTGATCACAGCAAGGGATACGAAACAAATCAGCGTCATTGCCGAAAAACTGGAAGAAGTCACTGACGATTTCAAAATCAGGGTGGATAAAAAACTCAATATCGTTTTTGCAGATGACAGCATCAAGCAGTATTTAGAATTTGAACTATCGGACAAAAAAGACTGCGGAAATCTGGAATCCTGCCTGACAGATCCGGGAAGTAAAAAACTACTTGATTTTGCTTTCTCACAAAAAGAAGATGTGCCTTTTCCGATTGAGTTAAAACTAACGGATGCCGATGAACAGATACATGCTTTTACTATTCAGTTGAAATACCGAAAGGATGGTCCTTGTTTGGAAGGTTCTTTAATGCCTGTCAAGCAGGAATCGCAATTGGCATTGATGTTTAAACAGGTAGATAAACGTCTGCAAAATTCTGTGGAAATCACGCCGGAAATGAGGGCTGATATTATCAAAGACAGCTTTAATCTCGCTTCGGAAGCATTGAGCTCCATAAAAAAGCTGGATGGTTTTGTCTACAAAGAAGAAGAAATCTTCAATTTGGACGAGTATTTTATTTTCATTAAATCAAAACGGATTCAGGATTACATTGAAGCGCTTAGAATCATTGGCAATAAACTGCATGGATTAAAGGGATCAACCGGTTTTATCCTCCCTGCCGCCAAAAAACTTTGCCATCATATGGAAGAAATGATGACTCCATTATTGGATAATCGTTTGGTGATGACTGATTCGGTGTATCGTCTCATGATCCGGTTTATTTATGCTATCCAAGATATGTTGGAAAAGTTTCAGGAAAACGATCTAACCGAATTTTCGGTTGAGGATCTAATTGTTTCAATCAATGAAACTATCGAAAAAGGATTTACCTATCTTGGAAATCAGGCAGATGCCTATGCAGAACTTATAAACAAAAGGGGTACGGATACCGGGGAAGCCCGTAGAAGAAAGTCCGACGAATATCTGTCTGTTTCCCAGGCAGGCTATGGATTGCTTTCTCAGCAGGTTAAAAACCTTTTTTACATGTTTTCTGAAACACTTTCCGATGAACACATAATCCAGGCGGGGAACCTGTATAATGAGTTTCTGGATACGCACCAACAGATCCAGAAAGTGCCGCTGGATTTGTCTCGTTATGAAAGACTAATTCCGTCTTTGGCCAAGCAATATGACAAGGAGGCAACGTTTGAGGTGAATGATTACGGCGTCCATGCCGATAGAGAGTTCTGGAATTCGGTCCATGAGATCTTGAATCACACGCTTAAAAACGCAGTGATTCACGGTTTGGAGAGTAGCGATGAACGGAGCAAAACAAATAAAGAAAGCTCGGGAACCATATCCGTAGAGATCAGGGAAGATGCTTTGAGCATTTATGTATCAGTGACTGATGATGGTAAAGGGATTGATGCAAAAAAAGTTCGGAAAAAAGCTCTGGACAATATGATAATCGCATCTGAAAAATTGGATGAGATGACCGATGATGAAGTAATTTATCTGGTATTCACACAGGGCATGTCAACAGCAGAAACCCTGGATGACAATGCCGGAAGAGGTGTTGGTTTGAACGCCGTGCAAGAGGCTATGCAAACGTTTCAGGGCAGTTGCAGTATTACCACCGAACAGGGCAGCGGTTGCACCTGGGATTTTACATTTCCAAAAAGCAACGTATCGCTTTCCTGTTTCATTGTAACTGTAAATGATTTTAAAATTGCCATTCCTGAAGACTGCGTAGAGGCCTTTTATGGGTATCAGGAAAACAACATCAGTTGGATCAACCAACAGCCTAACTACCGACAAAACCAGGATTTAATCCCCTTGCTGGATTCCAAATCGGTGTTTGACGGAGACATTGCCATTAACGATGATAGCATTCGTCGTGTTTTGATTCTAAAAACAGATAAGGAAAAGATGGGTATGGTGATCAACGATATTATCCACCATGCCAACCTGCCGATTATGCCGCTACCTGAAGAATATCGAAACATTCCCTCTTATCTCGGGGCCACACTCTATGGAAATGATCCGGTACTGGTGATCAATGCTTCCCAAATCCGTTAATGCTGTTCGGAAAAAGCAGCCATCCAATATTTTCACGTGTTTGTCCATTATTCAGGAGGGTATATGTCTATTTATCTTGTTCAGCATGGACTGGCATTATCCAAAGAAGAAGATCCAAATCGGGCTTTGTCCCGGGAGGGTAGGAAGCAGACTGAGAAGGTGGCAGATTATCTTCAAAAAATGGGGATCTATGTTCAGGAAATTAATCATAGCGGTAAAACCAGGGCTGAAGAAACTGCAGGGATCTTCGCCGATAGACTGACAAATGGAGTCATCAGAAAACTGGATGGAATGAATCCAAAGGATGATGTAAAACCACTTGCAGCGGCCCTCAACAGCGAAAATGCCATGTACGTTGGGCACCTACCCCACGTATCAAAACTCACTTCCTATTTGTTGGCCAACAACGAAGAACCTGAAATAGTAAAATTCACCAATAGCGGAGTAGTCTGCCTGGAACACGTTAACAATGGCTATTACCTCAACTGGTATCTTACTCCATCCCTTTGTTGAGGAGGGATGTTTCGTAGTCATTGTTGGGCCGGCAATTCTCGATTTACTTGACCCAAATAATTAGGAAATAACATTCCAGAAACCATTTTTTTTGGCGCCGACACGCCGGATGCGGTTTGAGGCTTTTAAAGCTGAGAGTTGCTTTTCCACAGCTCTGGTTGTCAGGTTGAGGGTTTCAGCGAGCATGGAAATTGTAGCGTAAGGATCATTCGTCAGGATGGCTACAATCTTATCCGAAGTTTTTATTGGTTCCGTCCTGGAGTATCCGGCCGTATCCAACCGATTGGCTCTGGAATCCAACAGTTCCGGATAGTTCGAAATCGCCGGTTCATTGATTACATCCGAACTTTTTCTATATTTGTTCCGAACCGAAATGCTTGCAACTTGCAGATCTCTATGAATTGTTGCGGTAAATAAACATCCATCCCGATCGTCTTTAAATTCGATAGCTGACCAGTTATCCAGTGCTCTCTTGATTCCCGAACCAAGGCCTCGGTAAGGAAGAATTCCCTTGGCTATAAAAGAAACCATGATCGGATTTCTGATATTTGAATTCCCAGCCTTGATTTTGTCCACAGTAAGATTGTTTGGCAGGTGCCCGGGGCTGACAACTTCTATTCGATTATCAAATATAAAAAGTCGAATTGGGGCACTGATCAAATAATCCCTGTGTGAAAGAGCATTAACCAAAAGTTCCTCAAAAACAGCCTGTGGAACTTCCGGTGATCCCGGATAATTGATGCTCTCTTTTGACTGCACTTTGAAAAGATTTCTCATGACAAAACTTAAAGCATCTTTAAACAGCTTATCCAGGGGGCCGACAAAGTCTTCACTATCGATAAACCGGGAAGTGTGTATCTCATTGCCAGGGTAGCGGATTGCCTTGATGATGAACTGAGGCTTAACCCATTCGGGATTCTCTGCAAAAAGCAGCAGACCTGCCAGGTTAAGTTTGCCTTCAACAGTTGCCAAATTCAGATTTTGCAGTAAATTAAGCAATTCCGAATTTGTCGCCGGGAACTCCTGTTGATAATAATCCTTAAGAAAATCCCTGAACCGAAGTTTATCGAGCTTCTCAAGGCCCGCCTTTGTGGGCAGTTCATCTGCGTGGAACTGATCGACACTTTGGTACACTCTTTTTAATTCCTCTTTGGAATTAATTTTTCGTTTATCCGAACCACATTTTAGCCAGATAATTCCATTCTTATCAAAGTACGGTTTATCCAACCCTTTGGGCACACTCAGTTTAATAATCACATGGCCGTTATCGAGAGCAATATTCTGGGTGGACACATTCAACGGACTTCGGATTAACTGACTAGCAGCGTTGCTGATGAGCTGATTGATTCTGCCAACGTTTTCTATGGTGATGCCCTCCAAATCACCGTTGTCAGCTATACCAATATAGATGTCTCCTCCTTCGCAATTGGCAAATGCTGCCATTTCAGCTGCCAGGGAGTTGGCGTTTTTGATATCAACTTTGAACTGACGACGGCTGTCTTCTCCTAGTTTGCTTTCTGCTTCTAAAGTGGAAAAGTCCATTTCCTTATCTATGATTAAAAATTTAATCCGAATAAATCTATATTTTATACCGAAAAATATAACATTATTATCCGAATAAAACCTTAGCGTCAAATATTTTTTTACGATTTCTTAATTTTTACCGAATTTTTTTCATAGCATGGGTGGAGGTCTATCTAGTTGTTATAAAATGCTTATTTATAGTGTTTTTAGTTTGAGCTTTTAGCTGGGCTAGGTTGATGTTCGGTTTATTGTGAATTAACCCATGGTTTACACATCTCATTACTCCACATTTATGCGGGTAACGTTCTGATCCTGTTTGTCACATGATTGTAACTGCATCTTCAAGGAGGATTTTATCACAAGGTTACCGATTGGTAAGGTTGGAGTAAGGTTATCGTTAGTCTTGTTTGGCAAAATGGATGTCAGAAAGGGAGGGATT
>JAKSDL010000759.1 GCA_022360105.1 Pseudomonadota bacterium | reverse complement strand
TGATACTCACCCAGGTGGCCCTGGTTGGAGCTGGGATTTTTGCACTATTTGTTTTTCCCGCATTAAGCAGACGATTTCTGGCTGCACCTATTCGACAAGGCGTTAATGTGTTGATGGTTATGGTTCGTACAACGCCTGAATATATATTTGCCTACGTATTCATTCTTCTTTGGGGCCCGTCCATGCTGCCTGCCATTATTGCGATTGTGCTGCACAACGGTGCCATTACTGCTCATTTGATGTCCGGTCATGCAGATCAAATTCGGGTTGAAAGGGATGATCCTCAAAAAGCAGCGAACAAGTATTTCTATAATTTCCTTCCGAGAATATACGGTCAATTCCTGGCATTTCTCTTTTATCGCTGGGAAGTAATGATGAAAGAATCATCCATTCTCGGAATTTTGGGAATCTATACCCTGGGATTCTACGTAGACAGCGCTCTTGATGACGACAAACTGGACAAAGCGCTGTTGTTAATCGTTGTGACAGCTGTTCTGAACATTTTAATCGATTCCATATCCCAGCTCATCAGAAAAAGAGGATGGCTTAATAACGATTTCTCTTTTCGCACTATTGGTCAATGATCGATTATTAACTCAAGTTTCGCCCCCTTGTTTTATTCTATCAGTGGCTCTGCAGTTCACTGAGGACGATGACTTTTACATAAAAGCTATTAGCTACTGGCAGTTAGCTTTTAGCTTTAAACTGAGCACCTTCGGTCCGTTTACATGAATACTCAAAATAATGGAGCGAAGCGACTCGTAATAAATCATCTACTGCAAAAACAGGTGCGAAACTTGAGTTATTAATTAATTGTTGTTTGTGAAACTTTATGACAGTAACATATTAAAATAGACTGCTGCTTTTCAACCGGAATAACCAAATACAGTGAATAGAATGAGACTTGAGTCCCATCCTTATGAAGACCAGAAAAAGCTGCCCTTTCGGATTAAATTTGCTTATGCAGCACCGGCGTTCAGTCTGGCTGTGATAGGTATTCCGATCTATGTTTACATACCAAAATTTTATACCGACGTGGTAGGGGTCAATATCGGCATTCTGGGTACTCTTATTCTGCTGGTACGCGTTTTTGATGCCGTAACTGATCCTGTGATTGGATTTATCTCAGATCGCACCAGAACGATATTTGGACGCCGCAGACCCTATATTGCTTCTTTTTCGGTGCTGCTGGCGTTCAGCGTTTATTTGCTGTTCAATCCGCCGGATGGTTCCCGGTTTTTTGAAACTGCCTGGTTTGGTATCTGGTTTTTTCTGATATTTTTGTTCTGGACTCTGGTTACGGTACCCTATGAGTCGTTGGGACCTGAACTTACATTCGACTATAACGAACGAACCACCCTATTCGGTCTTCGCGATGGAGCCCTGATCGCGGGCACCTTGATGGCTGCCAGTTCCCCTGCCATTGTAACCCTTGTGTTTGATTTAAACGCTGATGCTCAGGGAGAGAAGGATAAATTTTTCTGGATTTCAGTGTTTTACGCGCCCTTCATTGTTTTATTTGCCTGGTGGTGTGTATGGGTTGTTAAAGAAAGAAAACATGAACAGACGAACCAACCTTCAGGGATTGTGAAGAACCTTAAACTCACTGTTAAAAACAAGCCATTCTTGGTTCTTCTGGCCTCTTACACTGTGGCGGCTTTTGGCAGTAATCTGCCGGCAACGTTGATCCTCTATTATGTTGAATATGTTTTGGAATCGAAGCTGGCGGATTTGTTTCTGCTGCTTTATTTTGTAACAGGAATCGTTTTGTTACCGATCTGGGTCTATCTTGCCAAAAAGTTTGGGAAAAAAAATTCCTGGATCACTGCCATGATAATCAACACCGGTGCATTTATCGGCGTGTTTTTTCTGGGGCCAGGCGATGAGATGTTATATGGCATTCTGGTGGTACTTTCCGGACTTGGATTCGGAGCAACAATTGCCATTCCGTCATCCATGCAGGCAGATGTGATCGATTATGATGAATTGCTCAGTGGTGAACGACATGAAGGACAGTATGTCGGCATCTGGTCAATCAGTAAGAAACTCGCAGCGGCCCTGGGAGTTGGCATTGCGTTATCGTTTCTGAGTTTTTCGGGATACGAGCCTAACGTTGAGCAATCGGAAGAGGTGAAATTGGTTTTGAGGACCTTGTATGCACTGGTCCCTTCGATCTGTAATCTGGCAGCAATGGCGATTGCTTTTCGATATCCAATTGACGGTTCCGGGCATAAGGCAATCTTAAAAGCAATAAACGACCACAAATCGGGTCGATCCGTCATCGATCCCTTCAAACTGAAATAAACTGGCTCACCCAGACTCCTGCCAGGTGACTCAAGGTTGCAACAATCGCACAGAGCACCGTGCCCCAGCAGATATCCACTATCACGACCTTTAATGGCCACTCCTTTATGGTGGCCTTGTTGGTTAGATCATAGGTCGCGTAGGTGAAAAATCCATATAACGCTCCCCAAACAAGGGCTGTTTGAAGATTCCCATTTTTCAGTGAAGGGATGACAGCAAATATCAGTATACCTGCTATATAAATCAGGTAAAATACTATTACAGCGACCCAGTTAAAATCAGGGCTGATGATTCCCTTAAGGTTGGATCGATAGAAACGTTTGGCAACGAATCCCAGCCAGATGATATCCACGGCAAAAAAAATAAGCACCGCAATTAAATAAATTGTAATATAGTTGGTTATAACCATGTGCACTTCATTTTTGATTAGTATGTTGAAATCGAAAGTCCGGCAGAAAAATCATAAACAAGTGGAACTTATTGGGTCAAGCAGATTGAGTTTTAACAGTTAGCCCACTTGGTAGAACTGTTTTTATAGTTTTTTAATATGCTAAGATGGAAACATCAGTGAACACAATAATAACCTAATTCCTATTGAGTGTTGATGAAACAAATGATGCAGCAATGGATTGATGATGTATTGTTAGTAGAATACAAGGATGCCGATTTTGTTCTTAAACAAAAGGCCAAAATATTGTCTTTTTTTGTGTTTCTGGTAATCGGTGTTTGCCTGATGGTATATACTTACACGTTTTTTGACGGCAGTGGTTTGGTTGTTGCTATTCCCACCACATTTGTGGTATTTTTCAGCATCATTGTTTTGTTGTTGATTAAAAAAGGATATTACAATTTTTCCGGCCATTTACTGCTAACAGTGGCCATGCTGGCCACATGGATCACCATGTTTCTTGACGACCAGAATCTTATTTATAAAATAGATACTATTGTTTATGTAATCGGTATATTTGGTTTGACATCCCTCGTCTTTGACAAAAAGAAGCAGCTAATTCTGGTCTATTTGGTGTTAAATATTATTGCACTTATTCTTTTTTGTTATCATCTGGCGGGCGGTTACGGATTTACCATGATCCAATTGATGGAATACTTCATGGACAATTTTTTAATGCTGCTCATGGTTGCTATTATTTCCTACCAGGTGGTGTCCATCAATCAGGTTTCCTTGAACAAAGCAAATGAATCTACCCTGGCGGCCGAAAAGGAGGCAAAAAAAAATCAGGAGCTGAGTCGTACCCTGGAGATGAAGGTTGGGCAAAGAACCAGGGAACTGGTCAATAAGAATAAAGAGCTGGAAAATGAGATTAAAGAACGTGTCAAGGCCGAAGAAGCGCTAAAATCGGCTCAAGATGAACTGGTGGAGCATGCACACAGATCAGGAATGGCAGAGATTGCGGCCGATACATTACACAATGTTGGCAATGTTCTAAATAGCGTTAAGACCTCTTCCCATGTTATCAAAGAAATAATTAAAAAATTCCCCAATGAAGAATTTTCAAAAGCTTGTCATCTAATAAAAGATAATTCGGATAATATTTCGGAGTTTTTACAAAAAGATGACAAAGGCAGCAAGATCATTGAGTATCTACTAGCCTTAGAGCAGGCCTTTGATACTTCTCTTAAGGAGGTTAGTGAAAACTTTGAAAGACTGGATGAAAGAATTGAAACGATTTCACAGGTAATCCTTGCTCAACAGAATTATGCAGGAAGACACTTTTTAACCGAGTCCATTGATTTGGAAGTAATGATAGACAATGCCCTGACCCTGATTCCTAACACGTTTGGCGAAAAAGGAATTAAGCTGGTAAAAAAGATAGATGCGGTTCCCGCTATTAAGGGACAAAAAAACAAACTTTTGCATACCCTGGTCAACCTTCTTAAAAACGCAGTGCAAGCAATGTCTGGGATCGAGGGGGTAGAAAAAAAGGTAGTGACTAATCTTTACCGGGAAAAAAACCAAGTGGTCCTGTCAATTACAGATAAGGGAATAGGTATCGCTGCCGAGGATCTGGACAGGATTTTCAGCCATGGGTATACCACAAGAAAAGATGGATTCGGATTTGGTCTGCATAGCTGTGCGAATTACATGCAGGAAATGGGCGCCGCAATTGTAGCCGAAAGCGAAGGCATCAATAAAGGCGCCACATTCAGTTTGATATTCCCTTTGGAATGAACAATTGATTTTCCGGCCCGCCAATCTGCTGTATGAGGAGCGGCGGGCTCCATATCAAGGCTTCTCTGGCCATCTCCTCCTCCGCCTTTGGTGAGCCCGACATATTTTGGTGTACTTGATCAGGTTGAGACGAGGCTTAGAACCCCCAACAAGAATAAAGACCCGAATAAT
>JAKSDL010000320.1 GCA_022360105.1 Pseudomonadota bacterium | reverse complement strand
CCTTTGGCCCATCTTTTTGGCTTTCACCGGATGTTGCATTCCCTTTGCCCTCCTGTTGGCTGCACCCTGCAAACAGCACTAACAATACCACCATGCAAAGTATCCTTGAAATAACCTTTACTATACCTCTGTCCATAAGTATGTCCTCCTCTTTATTATAGATTGTACCTTTACTATAAAATGATTATAGCATCGCAAAATAGTAAAATACATAGAATAAGCAGTACACTTACATATAATATTCAGCACAATCCCTTATACTTATTTACTTTTTAGGAATATTCATTTCAGCGATATATTCAGAAGGAGGAACACCGGTGAAGGCACGGAATACACGGCTAAAATAGAACTGGTCGCTAAAACCTGTTATTGCCGCTATATCCTTCAATGTAATGTCAGAATTTTCCTGCATCAGTCGTTTGGCCTCATCTAATCTCATTTTAGTCAAATATTTATTAAAAGACATATTTTTATACTTTCTAAATAATCTGCTCAGATAAGTCTGGGATATGCCAAACACTGAACATACAGATTGCAAGGATAGGGGTTTGGCAAGATTTTCTTGTATATATGATTCAATTGATTTGAAAAATACAGGTGTATCAATCTTCATATTCTTTTTTTCAGGATACCGCATCATTTTTTCTATAAACGCCCATGTACTTGCCATCAAGTCCCCGAAGGACATGGAATGGAAAACAGCCTCATCAAGAAAAACATCGATATCGGTGTGTTCACCTGCTATGGGCGGAGGAGAGCTAGTCTCAATCCTGTGAAGGATTTGCCGTAACATACATTCAATCCAGATTTGTGGTTTTTCCTCTTTTTGCCATCGCTCAAACAGTTCGATAAATTCCTTTTTTAAATCATGAATCAAGCCATTATCCACAAGATACTCAATCCGGCTGCTTAAGGTTCTGTCTATAATATTCCTGTTATCTGCCGTAGAGTTTGTCTGTTTATGATGATAGATGGTTCTTGACAGCCCAATGACAGTATTATTCTCTAATAGCCTGTACAAGCTTGTGATATTCTCCCTAATATCTGGTAGGGTAAGATCATTAGATGCAAACACAGTGGTGTGATAATGACAATTTATTTCTTTAGAAAAATTGATAACAATTCTTTTAAATGTTTCT
>JAKSDL010000709.1 GCA_022360105.1 Pseudomonadota bacterium | reverse complement strand
TTGTTAAGGCAACGTTTGACATTTCCATGGAAACCAACCGACCGGAAATTTCAGAAGAACAAGAGCAACCCTATAAAGTTGATGTATTTAGAGATGATCCTGCAAACAGTAGCATACAGAGTAATTGTGATTTTGCCCTTGCAAAGCAAAAGGTGGATGTGTTGTTACATGCAACCGCTTATGCCCCCCGCGAGGAACCGGTAACTGAATTGATGACCGGGTTTATTGTGGGTTCTCTAAAAAAGACTCTGATAGTCTACGGTAACCGTTATTACGACAGGTTTTTGGGAGTTCTTTACAAGACTCCACCCAATAAATTCAAACATATGCCTATTACCTATGAAAGGGCATTTGGCGGCTGGGAAAGAAAAAGCAAAGAAGAGTTTCCCCGGTGTGAATACAGAAATCTTGCGGGAACAGGTTTTTTTAAAAAAAGATCATCGGCTATCGATCAGAATCTGCCCAACGTTGAATACGCGGATTTTCCAACCAAAAGAAACAGCAAAAAGAACAAAATAGCAGGATACGGTCCCATAGCACCGAACTGGGCTCCCAGAATGGATTATGCCGGTAGCAGCAGCGTTGCCGGGGATAGGGAAATATCCATGATAAGGCCAAAAGATTTTAATCCCATGTACTACCAGGCAGCACCGGAAGATCAGCAACTGGATGTTGTCAATGGAGGGGAACCGGTTATTCTTTATCGTTTACACCCTAAATATTCAGAGATACACACACGTTTGCCAGCTTTGGAAATCGGTTTTGAAACTCTAATTGAAAACGAGATCGTAAAACGACAGGGAAAACTGCAGAGCATTATTTTTACGCCGGACCAACTAAAACTACAAATGGTTTGGCAGGCGAATTTTAAAAACGGCAGGGACTTTTCCGCCATTAAGAGCACGCAAATAACCCATACTTTCTTTCAATTGTAAAATGCAAAAATCATCTACCAAACAATTATGCAAAGCAGCCGATAACACTCCTGAAGATGTCATACAGATATCTTCTACAAGGGAGTTCTTGGAGCTATCAACCATTAGCTATAGACGTGTCAAACATGTGGTGGAAACCCCCAGGGAAGCATATCGGCGAAAACTATTCATTGATGCCATCGAAGATATGGGCTTTTTCTTTCAGCAGTATCGAATCTCCCTCCGGGAAGATACCACAGATGCAAGGTTTGAATTGCTTAAAGAAAAGATGGCAAGTTTGTTAGATTTCTTAGAAGAGGATCTGTCAAACGCCACCGACACTTTACATGAACAGCTGAATTCATACGACGAAAAAACGGTTGCTGTTGTTTCATATATCCTTGCTTCTGTCAGCGCAAATGAAGAAGATACACCGCACTTAAATAAAGTCCTGGCCGAATTCACAATTTGCGACGATGAACGCTTACCTTATTTTTTAAGCGGTCTGAGCCATGGAACGCATCCAAAGCTAATAAGCAGTCTGAAATTAATAAAGGAAATGGCTTCTGAAAACGTCCAACAAGCGTGCGAAATCATACTGCAAAACAGAATGCGGAATATTTGCGATGTATAAACCTTCAATTTTAAATCATTAAACCAACAGGTAAAACATGTACATCATTAAATGCGGTAATTGCACACCATTGGGAGAAAGAGCCGGAGTGACGGCGACCAGCGTTCGTGCAAACTTTTCCATGATTTCTCGTAGTCAAAAATACGATGATGACAATTGGGAGCCTGTCCGAATGGGATTGGCTGAATACCTCGAAGAGGATCTGGAAATTGACGAACAGTGTTAGGAGTTAGTAATACCCGCTTTCAAGGAAACATTGACGATATTGGAGGAGAAGGAAATTTGGCTTCCCCAACTGCCTGTTCTGGTCGGCTTGCCTGAAGAAAGACCCGGATTGCCTCCTCACTTGAAAGCAAATCTGCAAAATGCCCTATTACAAGTTTTTACCAAACAAAACATTCCATTCAAAATTGAATTTATTGAGCAAGGACATACAGCTTGTTTATCAGCTTTCGAAAAGGCAATGATTCTGTTGCCTGACAGTGGATTCTGTATAGTTGGTGGTGTCGATTCCTACGATAATATAGAAACTATCGAATGGTTGGAGCATGATATCAAACGCTTGTTTTGCACCACTGTAGAAGATGGGTTCATTCCCGGGCAGTCTGCCGGATTCGTATTATTGGCCTCAGAAGATGCTATTCGAAAACACCAAATCAAACCTCTGGCAAAAATTCTGTCTGTAGCTGGAGATGAAGAAGCCAATAGTTTTGAAAGCAATAAAATGTCCACAGGAAAAGCTTTGTCACAAACCTTTAAACAACTACTTAAAGCGATCCCGGAGAACGTAAAAATAGATGAAATTTACTCCACTCAAAACGGAGAAAAATACAGTGCGCAGGAATTTGCATACGCGATAACCAATATCGGTCCAAGAATCAAAGAGGTCGGTAATTTGATCGCTCCATACAATCGCTGGGGGGATCTTGGAGCAGCTTCAGTTCCTGTGCTGTTAGGGATAATGACCGAAGCAGGAAAAAAAGGATATGCCAAAGGCCCACTCAACCTGATATCAGCGGCTAACCTGGGCAACAAAAGAGCTGGAGCCTTAATCGAATTGTTGAATTTGAAATAGCCGGGATTCAACCCGGCCAATATAAAACCGAAAGCAAAGCTTTCACAAAACAGAAAATCTTAAATCATCAATCTAAAATGGTAAAAATATGGGTATAAAAGTTTCGGCAGACGGACTTTCGATAGTCACAACGAAGAGCGAAGTTATCTCTATGGCAACAATACCGGATGTTTGCAATAGTCCAGGACCAAATGGTCCTATCCCTGTTCCATTTCCTAATATTGCGGAATCCAAAAAT
>JAKSDL010000376.1 GCA_022360105.1 Pseudomonadota bacterium | reverse complement strand
TGTTGCAGGAAAAATCATAGGAGATGATGATGCTCCCGCATGGAGCGGTAATAGCAACATCAGGAGTCTAGCGGAAGTGCCTTCCTTAACATTTGAAAAAGTGGATAAAATTGGAGACGATCTCAAAATAACGGGTTTTTTGGCCTGACCGACGACTAATCGTCTCATTTTTTTGAAGAACAGATAGTGAATCAAAGATGGGTTGGAATCGAACATGTTTACCGGAATCGTTGAAGAAATTGGCACCATAGCCACCATGACCAATATAGGAGAAAGCCAGGTTGCCCTATCGGTTGATTGTTGCTCCATTCAGGACGACATGAAGCTGGGTGACAGTGTATCTGTAAATGGTGTTTGCCTGACGGTTGTCAGGTTTGATAGCGCAAGTGTGACGTTTGAAATCTCATCAGAAACGATCAGGCATTCCACCTTTATAAATCAAAAGGCAGGAACCAGGGTAAACCTGGAACGAGCTCTTAAGCTAAGTGACAGGCTGGGAGGACATATTGTCCAAGGTCATGTGGATTGTGTTTCCAAAGTCAAAGCCATCAAGGAATTGGGTGGTTTTTACGAAATAGATTTTGAACTGCCGACAGCCATTAAAAAGTATGTTGTTCAAAAAGGATCGATTACCATTGACGGAATCAGCCTGACAATCGCCGAACTGGCTGACAATTGGTTCCGGGTGGCTGTGATCCCTCACACCTATGAACAAACTGTACTCAAAGATCGAAACATTGGAGATGCGGTCCATCTGGAAACCGATGTAATTGCTCGTTATATTGAGCGGTTGTTATTTGAAGAATCAAAGGGTAAGAAACAGGCACCAATTACCGAAGAGTTTTTAAAAAAACATGGTTTTTGAATGGTATTTGCATTGCAAGGCGATACTAGAGAATGGCTTTTGAGTCAGATTGACATAAAACTTAATAATAACAGTTAAGAGCAACAATGATTTTTGTGATTGATATTGGAAACACAAATATCGTGTTAGGTGTTTATAAAGGCCCAAAACTGCTGCATTTATGGCGGGTGAGTACGGATATCAAAAAAACCAGTGATGAATATCTGATCACTGTTAAAAACCTGTTTCGGATTAACGACATAGACCCAACAGAAGTAAAGAGCACAATACTGGGCAGTGTGGTATCGCCGCTCGATTCCGTTTTCCAAGCCGTGGTGCGATCGCTTACTAATCATGAGGCTCGACTGGTGGATTTGAGTTGTTTTCCTGATATGCCGGTTAAAATGGATAATCCCAGTGAAGTCGGAGCAGACCGGTTGTTAAACGCATCTGCCGGTTATGAGGCGTATGGCGGGCCTTTGGTGATTATTGATTTTGGAACGGCCACCACTTTTGACGTAATATCTGCCAAGGGTGAATACCTGGGAGGTGTAATCGCTACAGGATTGGTTCTATCATTGGAAGCCTTAACAGCCAAGGCGTTTAAACTTCCTAAAATTGATCTGGTCAGGCCTTCCAGTGTAATCGGTAAAAATACCGCCCATTGTATGCAGTCAGGAATTGTATTTGGTTACGCGGGTCTGGTGGATTCCATGGTGCAGAAAATCACGGAGGAACTGGGAGCCAAACCGAAGGTGATTGCTACCGGCGGCCTTGCCACCCTGATTCAGCCGGTTTCGAATACTATTGAAGATGTTGTGGATGACTTAACCTTAAAAGGTTTATACCGAATTTCTCAAACGTCGCATTGATTTTAACTCTAGAAAGCCAGAGTTTACAACCCTTTGGACGCATTGCAAGATTTAGAATATACTGTTACAAGTGAAAAAACCAATTAACTCTATTACGACAAGGCAAAAATGGCAGAAGATGATTTAGATCTTGAAGATGATGATTTGGATCTGGGCGGTGACGATTTTGCCGGAGAGCTAGATGACATGATGGGGGATGACGAACTCGGAGGCGACTCCGGGGGCGGGGGGGATGATAGCGACAGTGAGCTGGATTCCTTTTTTGAAGACCTTTCCTCCATTGAAGACATGGACGAGGGCAGTTCAGAGCCTGCTCCAACGGCCGCTGTGGCAGCTGCTCCTGCCGCTGCAGAAGAGGCAGCTCCTGACAAAGCGAAACCGGTAGAAAGAAAAGAAAAGAAAAAAGGCGGTAAGCTAAAATATTTTATCGTACTATTGTTATTAGGTGGGGTAGGAGGTTACTTTACCCAGGATATGTGGAGACCCTATCTGCCGTTTGGGCAGGAAGAAATGTTTCCTCCTGAAGAGCCGGAGCCATTGCAACAGACTATTCAGCTGGAAACAGATATCCCTGCTCCTCAACCCAAACCGATAAGACCACCGGTCATAGCTGTCGAGCCTCCTCCGCCTGCTCCGGCACCGGTAAGACCCGCTCCTCCGGCAAGGAGATATTTGGTTCAGGTCGCTACCTGTACCTATGATGTATGCAAGGAGGATTTCACCGAGTCGATACGAAGAACGGGAGAGCCCGTGTTTCATCGCTCGAGTGGGGAAAAATATGATTTTATTGAATTGGTTTCCAGTCAGGTCTTCACTTATAGAGAGGCTAGCCAGTTTGTCAGGGAGATCAATACAAAAAACAAACTAGCGGGCAAGGCATCAATAAAGTCACAAAGCAATGGATATCGAATTAGTATGGGATCTTTCCCGGCTTTGGACAGAGCGAAGGAAATTAAATTCAGCATTGAAAAGCTGTTTCCCGGCAAGAATGTAACCTTTAATCTAGAGCATGTCAGAAAAGATTATTCCAACACGAAGATCTACGCCGGCCCCTATAGCTCAAAATCAGTTGCCAGAAAGAAGCTGACAAAATTAAGAGCAGACGAAAAATTCAGCGGAGCATTTGTTGTCAGGTATTAACGCTCATCGCAGCTTTCTAAAACTTGCAGCAGGTATCAGCCTGATTCTATTCAATATCTTCAGTTGTGAGACCGGTTACTCAGCCGGTCTCCAATCCCTGCCTTCCGACCTTGAATTTCAAACTGACACGTCCCGGACAACGAAAATCCTTACTGCGCTATTGCTTGAAAATAACAGGCGTTATAAGAATTCGGTCCAAGCTTGGAGCTCTCTTCCAGAAGAGAGTGAGCAGGTTCGAACTCATTTGTATTACAATAGGCTGGCGCTGAATCGCCATGCCCTAGCTGCTGAACTTCCAATAAGTATAAAATCGCGGTTGTTGATGTCTCGTTATCAAAGCTGGCAGCGGCAATGGCATCTTGCTCTGAGAACCCTGGAGGAGGTTCGCGATAAAGATGTTTCAAATGAAGTTCGAATGGAGCAGATTCGATTGAATCTAATACTGGGTAACTATGATAAGGTTGAAAAACTCATCCGGGGTCTAAATCCCTATAAGCATCGGGAACGAATGCAGCTCGAAGTGTTTGCCGTCTGGTTGGATATTCTCAAAGGAAACAAGGAGCCAGCCCGGGTGGGTATTGACAAACTGGAGGAAAATTATCTTTATCTTCCGCTTTCAACAATGTTTCCAGTTGACCTTACAAATTCTAATCAGGATTTAGGAACAGTTTTGAAATCAATGTTGATGCGATTTCCCTCAAATTCTGAATTGTTTGAACAACTGTTGATATTCACTAAAAAGCACAAGAAGTGGAAAACCCTTGATGAACTGGTCAGGTCGCAAATGTATATCAATAGCTCGAAAGTTGATTGGGATTTGCTTGCTGAAGTGTATTTGCAGACAGGTCAATTCAAGCGTTTGGAGAAGCTTATTAAATCTCGAAACAGCTTGCATGCCGGCCCAAGTTTTTACGATATTTTGGCCAGGCTGGCAATGAAACGAAAAAACTGGGAATTGCTTCACCAGGTTTCAAAATCACTTCAATCTCATTACCCTGAATTGCGGGACGGACTGCTCTATCAAGCAATTTATTATCGTGAAACAGGACGAAAAGAAAAGGCTGAGGTTTTGTTGAGACAGGCTGGGCTGTAAGCTAATATGTCATTGGTATATTGATCTTAAAACCAGTGATCCGTTTTTCCTGTTGCAAAATTGTCATGTGCCCACCTGTTTTTCTGACAATGTCCCTTGTTTTCAACAGATTAAATCCGGAATTGATTAGATTGGAGTGATTTAGCTGAATTGATTTTAGCCAGGAATCCTGCCATTCAATTTGTGATGAGCCTTCCCATTCAATTGTCAGGGAAAGGTCTGTGATGTCAAATCCGTACTTTTCCTCGTGCTTTTCGGAGCGAACACAGATCGTTGTTTTTGCCTGCTCGTCGATATGATGAACCTCACTAAACAGATAGGCCAGACATTCTTTAATTGTATCGCTATGCAAATTCGAATTTTCCGGCACCTGCTTATCCACCAGCAGTTTAAACTCCATGCTGTTGTACTCTTTTGAGGACTGGAAGTCCGACAATATGTCCCTGAAATAATCCCTGACGTTTACAGTGCGTTGTTTGGTCTTTTTTTCCGTACTTGCTGACAGGCAGAAATCCTCTACATCATCAAAAGAATGCAACACATTTGACGCTGTATTGACACATGCCTCCAGGGTTTTTTTTTTTTCATTGTCATCTATTTCGGCGATAACACCTGAAAGATTGGAAACAACGCTGTTAACAGGTGATTTCAGGTTATTCATTACACTGGCAATTACCTGGTAATTTTCGCGATTTGCTTTTACTTCTTTGTGGTGACTTGAGATTGCTT
>JAKSDL010000868.1 GCA_022360105.1 Pseudomonadota bacterium | reverse complement strand
GCGCAGGCCAAGCTGATTACCCATGCGGATTACGGTGATGTGCTGCTGGGTAATGTCGCTGAAGCGGTTACGGGTGAACGCGATGCCGATGCGCTGGAGCTGGTGAATATTAACGGTTATATCAGCGTGACGAGAAAGAAGAATGGGCTGATGGGCTTAAGCAAGCCGAAAGTCGCGCTGGTTTATGTTGTGGGTGCGATTATGCCGGGTGATGATCCTGCCGGTTTTGGGACGGAAGGGATAGCCGCGGCGGCGGAGATTGCGCCTGCGATTTTAAAAGCATCGAAAGACGATAATGTGCGCGCGATTGTTCTGCGCATTGATAGTCCCGGTGGATCGCCTTCAGCTTCCGAAAGCATTTTGCGCGCTGTTGAAAAAGCGCAGGAGCGTGGCAAGCCGGTTATCGTGTCGATGGGGGCCACGGCGGCATCTGGCGGGTACTGGGCTGCGGCTTATGCGGACAAGATTTACGCGTTGCCTACAACATTGACGGGCTCGATTGGTGTGGTCGGCGGAAAGTTTGCAATGCGGGAGCTGTTTGGCAAGCTGGGCGTGAGCTGGGCGAAGATTTCATGGGGCGAGAATGCCGGCCTGTGGTCTTTAAATACGCCGTTTAGTGACGGTGAGGCGAAGCGGTTTAATGTGATGCTGGATCATGTGTATGAGAGTTTTGTGGCGCGCGTTGCCAAAGGCCGGAAGATGAGCGTGGAAGATGTTGAGAAGGTTGCCGGCGGGCGCGTCTGGACAGGGCGGCGCGCAGTGGATGCGGGTCTCGTTGATGAGCTGGGCGGGTTGGAAGATGCGCTGGACCATGCGGCTGTGCTGGCTGGTGCCGAAAGCCGCCGGGATTTGAGTGTTGTCGTTTATCCGAAGCCGAAAACAGCGCTGGAGCAGGTGTTGCAGCTTCTGGAAGGGCAGGTGCGGATGGGCCGCGCCGTAGAGTGGCAGGAGAAAGCGCTGGACGTATTACAGCCTGCTTTCAACATGCTGGATATCGCCAAAAACCCCCAGAATTACGGCGTATATGAGCCTTTACGCATTGAATAATTCACGCCGCTTTTTTGT
>JAKSDL010000270.1 GCA_022360105.1 Pseudomonadota bacterium | reverse complement strand
AGGCGAAGTTCTTGAATCTTTAGAGAAGACCGGGCAGTCAGACAGCACCTTGGTATTATTTACCTCAGAGCAGGGAGCTCAGATTCCCGGCTGTAAGTGGACAAACTGGGAGTTGGGGGTGCATACAGGGTTTGTTGTTAAATGGCCCGGCAAGGTTAAGCCAGGGGTTAGAACTGATGCCCTGGTACAGTATGCTGATGTGTTACCGACATTTATGGATGCGGCGGGAGCGAGCTTTAAGGAGACTCAATTTGATGGTACGAGCTTCCTGGATGTTCTTGAAGGAAAAACGGACAAACACAGAAAATATGTGTATGCTATGCATAATAATGTTCCTGAAGGCCCGGCGTTTCCGATTCGTTCGGTCAGGTCGCCAAAATACAGTTATATTCGAAATTTGAGTCCTGAACGAATTTATATTGAAAAGCATTTAATGGCTGTTGATGACCATAATCCATACTGGGATACCTGGGTGTTTAATTCAGGGAATAAGCCAAAGGCTTACCAGCTTGTAGAAAGATTTATGAGGCGGCCGGCAGAAGAATTGTATGATTTGGAGTCTGATCCTCTTGAGTTTAACAACCTGGCAGAAAATGCTGATTATGCATCCATTAAAATGATGCTTTCAACAGAACTGGATGTCTGGATGATGCACCAGGCTGATCCGGGAGTTGAGCTTGATAGCAGTAAAAAGCTGCAGATGAGCAAAAAAGGAAAAAACTGGCAGTAATTGATGAATTTTCCAGCTAATGTTAGAAAGATAATCCTGCGGTGTCCCAACTGGGTTGGTGACATTGTAATGGCTACCCCGGTTTATGATAGTGTCAGAGCAACCTGGCCTGATGCCGAAATACTTTGTTTGGTACGCAGCTATGCTGTTGATATTTTATCCGGGGGGCCGTGGTTTGACAAGTTAGTTGGAATTGACGATGGCACTAAGGAAGGCAAAAAACAGCAGATAAAGTTGATAAAAGATTTTTCTGCTGATATTGCTATTGTGTTGCCAAACTCCTGGAGTTCTGCATTGCCAATCTGGAAAGCCGGATGTCGAAATATCTATGGCTATAAACGAGATTTCCGAGGTATTATTCTAAAGGATGGCCCCAAGCCCATAAAGCAGGGCGGTAAGATAAAGCCTATTCCAACGACGGATTATTATCAGGATTTGTGTGAATATTTTGGTCTGAATATGCCGGACAGTTTTGCACCTCATTTGTATATCAATGATCAGCTGCAGGCAAGAGCTGACAAGATATTTTCCAGGTATAGTATTCAGCAGGATGAACCGGTTGTCGGCCTGAACCCGGGTGCTAGTTTCGGTT
>JAKSDL010000506.1 GCA_022360105.1 Pseudomonadota bacterium | reverse complement strand
GCATGGTTTTCAATTTTCCGATAGAACCTGCTCCCTGCATCAATCCTACCTGCCAACTTTCAGCTGGTTCGGTTCAGAATTCCGGTTTACCCAATTCTAAAAATAGTTTATAAGGGCAGATAATATCTGAACTTAAAACAGGTCATTTCAGGAAATGTCCGGTTAGTACCTCATTAACCACTGGACCACTAAATTCAAGCACTTCCTAACCATTTCCTTCCATTTACCAAGGAGAGAGTATGAAACAGACGAGTAAATTGTTTTCGCTACTTTCGGTAATTTCGGTTTTTATTTTAATGCCCTATTTTGCCTACGCATTCGGCACAGGAGACTCGGTGGGGGTAGTGACCGTAAAAAACAGACAGGTTTGGGTGGTAAGAGACGGAGAAAAAATATCAATCAACAATTTTGGTTTGAAGGTCAAACTGAATGATATCGTTAAAACAGACGCAGGCGGTCAGGCACAAATAGCGTTGCATAACGGGAACAACCTTTTCATAGCCTCTAAAACAGAAATCTGGCTCACAGAAAATGTTGTCGGGAAGAAAAAGGAAGGAATTACCCAAATAATAAAGCTGCTCTACGGAAAAATCCGAGCCAAGGTCCAACAAACCAGAAAACAACGATTTGTCGTTAAAACCACAACAGCTACAATCGGCGTTAAAGGAACCGATTTTATTACTGAATTCGTTGATGAACAAACCAGGGTCGGAACCTTGGAAGGACTGGTCAATCTGCTTTCCGACAAAACCCGGGAAAGTGTGGATATTCCTCCAGGTTCCATGGGGTCGGTTTCTATAGCAGGAGAACTGATGCCATTGGAAGAATTCGCCGGAGAGTTAATGGAAGGCGTAGAATTCGCCGGCAAAAAAATGGAAGCAGATGACATTGCCGGAGAAAAAATAGAGCTCTGAAAATAAAACAACTGTTTTAATTCTATCATTTTTTTTTTGCCTTCAACAAAGGATTAGCTGATCGTCCACCATACCTGTCAGACGATGATTAATCCGCACTCCACAGAAGAAAATGATTATCATTCTAGATTTTGGATCTCAATACACCCAGTTGATAGCCCGAAGAATTCGGGAACAAAACGTTTATTGTGAAATTCATCCCTTCAACATACCACTTGCGGACATCAAAGCCTTTAGTCCAAAAGGGATCATCCTTTCCGGAGGCCCCAGCTCAGTGCTTGGGAAAACTTCTCCATCTCTTGATCCTGAAATTTTCCAATGGGAAATCCCAATTCTGGGAATTTGTTATGGTTTGCAGCTTATGTCCAAGCTGTTGGATGGCAAAGTAGAGAATTCAGACCATTCCGAATATGGACGCACTGAAATTGAGATAAAAAAGGACAACAGATTTTTTAATGAAATCCCCACAAACGAGCCTCTAACCGTTTGGATGAGTCATGGAGATCGCGTTGTTGAGATTCCACGGGGCTTCGAAGTTCTTGCAACCAGCACTAATTCTCCTTTTGCTGCGGTGGCAGATTCCAAAAGAAATCTGTATGGCATTCAATTCCATCCCGAGGTGACCCACACGGACAACGGCATCCGGATTCTGAGGAATTTTGTTTTTGGTATTTGTGAGTGCTCGCCGGACTGGGATATGGAATCCTTCAAGGAAGCAAAAATAAGAGAGCTGGCAGAGCAAGTTGGCGATGAAAAGGTATTGTGTGCCTTGAGTGGAGGGGTAGATTCAACAGTTACAGCAGTACTGCTGCACAAAGCCATTGGAGACAACCTGACCTGTATTTTTGTGGACAACGGTTTGCTGCGCAAAGATGAAGCAAAGAAGGTGGTTGCGCTTTTCGAGAAACATTACCGCGTTAACCTGATCCACATCGATGCTTCCCAAGCATTTTGGGACAAGCTGAAAGGAGTTAGTGATCCTGAGCAAAAAAGAAAAATTATAGGTGTGGAATTCATTTCGATATTCGAAAAAGAAGCTAAAAAATTGAAAGGAATCAATTACCTGGCCCAGGGAACATTGTATCCTGATGTCATCGAATCAGTTTCGTTTAAAGGCCCGTCAGCAGTGATAAAAAGTCATCACAATGTCGGAGGGTTACCGGAAGATATGAAAATGTCCCTGGTCGAGCCTTTGCGAGAACTGTTTAAAGACGAAGTCAGGGAACTTGGCTTGGCTTTGGGTCTCGATGAAGAGCTGGTTTACAGACATCCTTTTCCCGGACCTGGATTGGGAATTCGCATCCTGGGAGAAGTATCGCAGGAAAAAATCAAAGTTCTTCAGGAAGCCGATCAGATTGTGATGGAGGAAATCAAAGCTGCCGGATACTACCGACAAGTCTGGCAATCTTTTGCAGTTCTCCTTCCTATTCGTTCTGTTGGGGTAATGGGGGACGCCAGAACGTATGACTGGACAATCGCCATCCGTTGCGTTAGTTCAAAAGACGCCATGACGGCCGATTGGGTCCAACTTCCTTATGATTTGCTTGGAAAAATATCCAATCGAATTATCAATGAAGTACAGAAAATAAATCGTGTGGTTTACGACATCACTTCCAAACCTCCCGGAACCATCGAATGGGAATAGTTTGCAGGTAATTCACGATTTGACAATCAACCATTATTTTAGATGAACCGCAGTCAGTTGTTTTTGTATTTTTGCTTTTAACTCTTAGCAGTTAGTTACACATGTCAAAACCAGCGCCCACAAACCAGAATATGAAGATCACAAACGCTCTTAAAAACAACGATTTGCAGCTGAATGTCATTAGCCTCGTTGACGAACACAAAAACGCAATCATCAATCCTGAAAGAAAAGAGGTGATCAAACAGATTGTTCAGAGAAGAGAAGCACTTGCCTGCAAACAAGGCTTTCTCAGCACCCTGACCCCTCCGGAATCAACGGGTAGATCACCAAAAGACACTCTTATTGTGCTCAATCGCGAAACCGACGAATATATCGATTGGGACTCCCCGAATAATATCCCTATCGACAGGGAAACGTTTGAGATGCTCTGGGAAGATGCACTGAAGGTTTTGAACAAGAAGAGAAAAATATATGTAACAGATAGGGTTATCGGTGCTGACTCCGCCTACGGATTGCCCGTCAGGACAGTTACAGATAAAGCGTTGACAACATTGTTCACCTTGAACATGTTCCGGCCTATCCCCAAAGACATCAACCAGAGTATCTTTTCCAAGAAAGGATTTACCTTGTTGGTTTTACCCTATGACAAAATTGATACACAGCGTTATAGTGCCAGACTGAGGCAACTGCCAAATGGAAAGACCTCCAACATGGCCATTGTCATGGATTTTGGAAGGCGGGTTGGATTGGTTTTTGGATCTGCCTATGCCGGCAGTGTAAAAAAGCTGATGTTTACCGTGATGAACTTCTATCTTCCTTTCGAAAATATCCTGCCTATTCATTGCTCTGCCAACGAAAACAAAAAAGGTGACCTGGCACTGTTTCTTGGACTTTCGGGAACTGGTAAAACCACATTATCAGCTGATCCGGACAGAGCACTGATCGGTGATGACGAGCATGGCTGGAATAATAAGGGAATTGCCAATTTCGAAAACGGTTGTTATGCAAAATTGATCAATTTGGATCCCAAGAAAGAACCGGAAATCCACAATGCCGTGTTTCACAAGGATCATTATCTGGATCATGGGGCGATTGTGGAAAATGCCATGGTTTACTTGGACAGTACCTACGATCTGTCTGATGAACGTCTGTCGCCGAACAGTCGGGCGTACTATCCACTGGAGTTTCTTACCAATGTCAAGCTTTCCGCCAAGGGAGGTCATCCCAAAACCATCATATTTTTGACTGCGGATGCGAACGGTGTTCTGCCGCCAGTGTCACGCCTGAATCTTGAACAGGCTATGCTTTGGTT
>JAKSDL010000062.1 GCA_022360105.1 Pseudomonadota bacterium | reverse complement strand
TGGTTCGCAATCAATTCTATAGATCGAATTGGAAGAGCTGTTATTTGATTTTGGATAAACCACCGGGGGGTTTATCCAGCATGATTAGCCACTCGCAATTATCATTTGATTGTTGATTATTAAAATGAAAACAATCCATAACAGTGCCCAGTGATCCTACCCAAATGCAATAAACTCGACCTAACAAAAGCTCCGGAGGAGCGACAGATAGTAGCCGGTGGTGAAAACCGCTGGCTACTATCTGTCGCTCCTCCGGAGCTTAATACCACTTGGTAGAAAATCAATAACGATAAACCTGGACTTAAAGGTTTTCCAGATTGGGATGTCAATCATTTATAATCAGAAAAAGTTATCAATTTGTGATATTTTTCCTACTATTTCGGAATAAAATGGAAGCAGATAAGAGCGAAACCCAAGATTGATTCTATTTCCAATGCATCCTTTCCAGGAGATTCCTATGATTAAGATTCAGTTCAAATTAATTGTTTTACTAATTTTAGCAAGTAGTCTTTCTTTGTCACAAGCATGGGCCAAAGATAAGATTTACAAAAGTTTTCTTAGTAGCCATGCTGTCGGTGGGTATGATGCTGTTGCCTATTTCACGGAAGGCAAACCTGTGAAAGGAAAAAGTGATTTCAAAACCAACTATATGGGAGCAGACTGGCTTTTCAACTCCCAGGAAAACCTGAATGCGTTCAAATCCAATCCTGAAAAATATGCCCCCCAATACGGAGGATACTGTGCCTGGGCTGTATCTCAAGGATACACTGCCAAGGGTGATCCAAAACATTGGTCAATCGTCAATGACAAGCTTTATTTAAATTATAACGCTGAAATCCAGAACAAGTGGGATAAAAACAAAGCGAATTTCATTGTTCAAGCGAATAAGAATTGGCCATCTGTTCTTGAATAAACTCAAATTATGGTTGAAAAAGTGGAGGTTTTATTATTGATCTCCACTTTCTACGAATTCCAATTCAGCCTTCGATCCCCAAACTGCTTGCTATTCTTCACTTGCGTTGGAGTCAAAGTGTTTGTTAGTATTGGCTTCAACAAAGATGAAACACCTCACCTCTTTAAAAAAAACCAATCAAGATTAAATCTCACCCAAGCGTTTATCGTTATCGTATTCTAAATACATATCGTAACGATCGAACTTAAGGTTCATGCCGGTTTGAGCAGACCAGGGTAAGAGAGAATTGCCGAACTTCCTATGGTTAGCTGTTTGGATATGGACTCAATCAGAATCGGCTTCATTGGTGCCGGAAAAGTTGGAACAGCATTTGGATGCTATCTGCGAAACAAGGGGTTAGCAATAACCGGTTATGCCAGTCGTTCACTGTCATCCGCAAAAAAAGCTACAGAATTAACAAATTCAAAGATTTATTCTGTAAAGGGTCTAATCACAGCCTGCGAAATCATTTTTATCACCACTAATGATGATCAGATAAAAAAAACCGCCATTGAAATTGATAAACTCTTTTCGGAATTCAACGGTAAATCCTTCATTCATATGAGTGGTGCCCTGTCTTCAAAAAGTTTGAAGCCTTTACAGGAAAAAGGTGCTGAGGTTTACTCAATGCACCCGATGCAATCCTTCGCTGAACACGAGAAATCCATCATTAATTTGAAGGATACTGCCTTTGGCATTGAAGGGTGTGGTGACTTGGAATTAATCATCTCCTTGTTGAAAAAAACCGGTAATTCCTATCTAAAACTGACTCCCGACCAAAAGTCCGAATATCACATCACTTCTTGCGTGGTGTCTAATTTTCTAACAGCACTTCTGGACTTTGGCTTTGAAATGATGAAATCGATAGGTATAGAGGAAAAAGCAGTTATTTCATCTCTTGCCCCGATGATTCGCGGAACGGTGGAAAACAATATCAAGCTGGGACCTCAAAAAGCACTGACAGGTCCTATTGCCAGGGGTGATGTTGAAACCATTGTCAGCCATCTTCAATCTCTCGAAAAATCGAATCAACCTGCTGCTGTCACCTACCGTCAATTAGGAAGAATGACTCTTGAATTGGCTAAAAAGGAAAAGCTCACAGATCCGGCAATTATTGAAAAGATGAGAAATATATTATACTAACTATCAATAAATCAATTGCTTATGAAAAATAGAAAATTTACTGTTGAGTCATTTTCCAAATCCAAACAAGAAGGACACATCATTTCCATGTTAACTGCTTATGACTACACGACAGCAAAATTGTTGGATGAAGCCGAAGTAGACAGCATCCTGGTAGGAGATTCACTTGGTATGGTGATGCTGGGATATGACAGTACCCTGCAGGTTACCATGGATGATATGATTCATCATACAAAAGCTGTTTCAAGAGGAGTTCAAAACGCATTTCTAATCGGGGACATGCCGTTTTTATCGTATCACACGGATATTAAAACCACTGTGGAAAATGCCGGACGATTTGTGCAGGAAGGTGGCGCCCAGGCGGTTAAACTGGAACGCGGAAGAGAAGTCGCCGATCACATCAAGGCCATTATCAATGCCCAGATTCCGGTACTTGGCCACTTAGGTTTAACCCCACAGTCAGTGAATGTGTTTGGTGGCTACAAAGTCCAGGGGCGCAAGGAGGAAGAAGCTAAAAAACTGATTGAAGATGCCCGGATTCTTGAGGATTGTGGCGTTTTTGCCTTGGTTTTGGAGTGTGTTCCTGAAAGTGTATCCAAGCTGATCAGTGAAAAACTGGAAATCCCCACCATTGGCATAGGTGCCGGAAGATACTGCGATGGACAGGTTCTTGTCATACAAGACATGTTAGGTATGTACAAGGATATTTCACCCAAATTCGTCAAAAAATACGCTGAGATGGGTAACGAAATTATTGAAGCTGTGCGCACATATAGTAAAGATCTCAATGACAAACGATTTCCTGAAGAGAAGCACACATTTCAATTAGAAGAATCAATCCTCAAAAAACTGTATTGAGATGTAAGACGGAGCTGTGCCCAGACCGGTGCCGCAAAACAAGTTGGTGGGTCATGAGAAGCGAAACTTGCAGCTTCGAAAGAAACGACGGATCCACCTTTGAGTTGTAAAGCGAGACAAAGTATTGTAACTCGGTCACCGACACATTCTTATTAATGGACAGTCTTAAGTATTATAGTTACTAAACGAAAACCAAATAAGCCCGGAGTAATACATGGAAGTTGTTGAAGCCGTAAGCGAATTAAGAACAAAGATCAAAGATTACAAAAAACAAGCTAAGACAATCGGATTTGTTCCGACTATGGGATTCCTGCACGATGGTCATTTGTCTCTGATGAATTGTGCCAAACAAGAAACAGACATTGTTGTGGCAAGTATTTTTGTTAACCCTACTCAATTTGGCCCAAACGAGGATTTTGAATCTTATCCCCGTGATATGGAAAGAGATAAAAGGCTATGCGAAGAAAACGGTGTCGATATTCTGTTCACTCCTACAGTAGAAGAGATGTATCCTGACGGGTATAGCACATTTGTTGAAGTGGCAGGAGATCTGACCAGACAACTCTGTGGCAGAACCCGCCCCGGTCATTTTAGAGGAGTAACGACAATTGTCGCCAAGCTTTTTCACATGGCAACGCCTGATTATGCTTATTTTGGAAAGAAAGATGCGCAGCAAGTGGTTGTTATCGAAAAAATGGTAAGAGATCTAAACATGGATATCACCATTGTACCTTGTCCAATCATAAGGGAAGAAGACGGCTTGGCCATGAGTTCTAGGAACGCATATCTCTCTGCTGAAGACAGGGAAAAGGCCAGAATCCTCTCCCGGTCGCTCTTTGATGCCATCGCAAAAATCCAGGAAGGGGAACGAGATCCTGTGATGACCAAACGTCTGCTGACAGAGCAAATCAATTCGGTTAACCAGGCTCAAATTGATTATGTAGAAGTAGTCAACAGCAAAACCCTGCAAAGTATCCCCAGAATTGAAGGTGATGTTTTAATAGCTTTAGCAGTTAAATTCGGCAAAACCCGTCTGATTGATAACGTGGATTTAACTATTTAGGCGGGAGACTGATGAATAGGATGGGTCAATGATCAACCCATCCTGCAAGAAAAAATTAATACCTACAGGTTCATTTCATATTGATCTTTCTGAGAGATGATATATGCATCCCAGATGCGATCAAACTGATCAGAATTGATGTTAGGTCGCCTGATCATCTTCATGCAGATTTCCATTTGCTTATCCGTAGCACTTGGCTTGGAATACAGTTGCAGGGCAAATTTGGAAAAATCTCTGACAATCACATCAAAAATCCTGTCCAGAATATCATCATCCAGATTCTTGATTTTGGCATTTTCAATCACCAGCTGACCGTAAGCCACTAAAGTAAACAGTTCTCCTACAATCAACAGAAAATCGATGTCTTGCTGTTGATCTGCATCCGGCGTTGCCTGAGTCATGAATTCTTTGAATACCTCGATCTGCTCCTTAAACAAGTTGATATTCGGCAAATCCACACTGTTATAAGCTTTATTGAAATCGTGAAATTGGATTTTGCCCAGACCTTTAGTGGCACCCTGGTTGAAGAGAAAATCGTCGTTGGTGGCATCGTCACGTGCAGGAATTTCAGGGAATTCACCCGGGTTGAAAAAATAGTTGGGCATAAATTTGATGATCAGGGCCATATTGACATGAACCGTTCCCTCCAGTTTTGGTAATCCTCTAATATCCACCGCAGCAACGGAAAAATATTGATCTTTTTCAAACCCTTTTGCTGCCATGACATCCCAGAGATGGTTGATGACATCTTCACCCTGGGTGGTTACCTTCATTTTTACCATTGGGTTATAAAGCAGGTAGCGCCTGTCTTCCGGGGAAGCACTGCGCATATAGTCACTGGCCCTTAATGCAAAAAGTTTCATTGCCGTCAATCGACAATAAGCATCCATAAAAAGCTGTTTAATGTGGGAGAAGTCCGTTACAAACTTGCCAAACAGATTTCTATGAGATGCGTGATTTAAAGCCTCATAAAAAGCATGAGTACAAATACCAACAGAGGCCCATCCAAGGTTGTATTTACCAACATTGATGGTATTTAAAGAAGAATCCCATGCTTCTCTGCCGGTAGTAAGAATATCGTCGTCTGTCACCGGGTAACTGTTCAGCGCAAATTCAGCTACATAATTCTGGCTGGAAACCACATTCTTAACCAAATCATAATTCGAATGCTGGGAGTCAACAGTAAAAAATACATACTCATCGTTTTCCGAATTCTTGCCAAACACGGAGACCAAGGATGCTTTATTGGCATTTCCTATATAATATTTTCCACCTTCCGCCACATATTTGCCATCTCCCAAAGGCAACAGCGACATATCACTGGCATAAATATCTGCCCCGTGCGCTTTTTCTGACAAGCCAAACGCGAAAATTCCTCCCTCTTTAAGCATTTGAGCCGCTTTCTTTTTAACTTCCTCGTTTTTACCCATCCAGATAGGGCCCAGTCCCAGAATAGTTACCTGCCAGGTATACCAGTAACATAATCCGTAAAAGCCAAGAATTTCGTTAAAATCACAATTCCTCCTGGTATCCCATCGACATCCTTCCTCACCATATTCCGAAGGAGTCAGCAAGGTATAAAAGATCTTGTTCTCTTTTACAAAATCTAAAAAATCGGAATACCATTCCTTGGCATTATAATCGTCGACCAATTTTGTTTTTCCCTTTTTTTCAAAAAAATCTATGGTCTTCAACATGATTTCCCGGGACTTTTCATCCAGATGCTCATAGCGCTCTGTTTTAGGATTCAGTAACGTCATAGCTTTTCCTCACTTGAATTTTATAAAACGAACGTTCGGTTTTATTTACTCTCTTTCACACAGTTAATCCTGTCTTTATTGCAGAGTCAACCTAAAAATTGATTTTCGATAACAGCAACTCGTCTCTTCAGCATTATAAGTTCATTGCTCTTGGATTATAAAAAAATTAAATCTGATGATTTAGATTCGAATTTCAAAGATGCTAAAGCTATGTATTGATTAAAGTGATCAAACTGATTAGTGTTAACACAGGGCCAGAGACTTTCCGCTTGCATGGTTTGCACGATTTAATCTCATTATCAACTAAAACTTGAACAATTATGATCACCGAAGACAAGGCATCGCTAAAAAATCTCACTTTGGAATTAGTATATGTTTCAACCCTACTCGCCGTGGCAATTGCAGCTGTCAATATCATCGACAATGCACTACTTGGACGAGTTTGGGGTGGTGTAAGCAGACCAAATTTTGAAAGCGCCTATTTAATCCGAACAGTTTTAATTGCCCTTGTCGGATTATTATTTTTTTTATTTGTGACTCGATATAACAGGATTCCTGACATACAACCAATTTCCAGTTCCGATCCCTTATCAGATTCGTTATGGCCTTGGGTAACTCTTTCAATAAACAAAAGGAAGATCGGGTTAATTTCAGTAATTGTATTTTCGTTTGCTTATCTGGCTGTGTTTTTTTATGACCCGATTCAATTTAGAGATTTGAGCAGTGATGAAAAGCTGGTCGAAAATTTGTCAGCCATCTTTTCATTCGTTGCTTTCATTGTATTTATCTTCACTGGTTTTGCTTTTTTTACGGTAAGAAAGATTAAATCTGTTTACAAATATGCTGCCGTTTTAGGTTGGTTTTTCTCTTTGCTGTTTTTTGTAATTTGCATGGAAGAGATTGCATGGATGCAAGGGGTTTTGTTTTTTGATACTCCTGATTTTTTTATGGGTAACAGTCAGGGCGAAACCAATCTTCATAATTATTCAACCTATCGATTCGAATTATCATATTACTTCTCAACATTTCTCTTTTTTATCATCCTTCCTTTTTTTTATGATCATCGATCTTTGATAACCAGAGTTCCTGTTTTCAAGTATTTTTTACCTAGCAGACTCATGTTATATATTGGTGCTATGGCAGTAGCCTATAATTATGACATGTGGAACAATCTTTACTTTCAACTAAGTTTTTTTATCACACTGTACATTTTAATTTATTACATTTGGGTTAAGAAGGCGGATAAAAATTTAGTATTGTTGTCCATTTTGGTTTCCCTTTTCTTTCTCTCCCAGTTGTCTTTTGTCTTGTTTGGAATTCGAGTGGAAAGGGCTCCATCCTTTAAAGAATATAAAGAATTCTTCATACCCTTAACTTTCCTGTTCTATTCTTTTGAAATTTACCTGAGAGCGAAGAAGCAAGTCAGGTCTCTCAGCTAGAAACGTCCTCAACATAAATGCTTGTCAACATATAGCGCCTGAAAGGCCTTCGCTCAATAAATACAGACTTTCCTTAAAAGACGTGTTAACCTGATGCTTGGCAAGCACCAAATCCAATGGTGTTTTTTAGACAAAAACCTATTCACAAGCTGGCCCACCAAATCGGGTTAAGTATTGAATTTTATGGTGAAAATCCGAATGAATAGGTGTATGATGTTTTCAAAACACATTCAAGAAGTATTTCAAATCCATTCACAAATACCCTAACCCATGATATGGTGTTGTAGCTTAAGTATCAGCAACTTAAATCTTTATCGTAAACACTAAATATACCGAAGCACATGGGAGATCAATCACTATTTGGAAGTGTTCCCACCTCAATGATCGACGTGTTGAGTTGGAGGGCAGAACTGGAGCCAGATCGGATTGCCTACGTGTTTTTGGTAGATGGAGAAGTCAACGAGGTCTCGATAACTTATGGTGAACTGGATCGACAGGCAAAATGCATTGCTGCCATGCTGCAAAAAAACCATCTAGTGGGAGATCGTTGTCTTTTAATCTATCCTCCGGGATTGGAATTTCTAGCTGCCTTTTTCGGTTGCCTTTATGCTGGTGTTGTCGCTGTACCAGTCTATCCGCCAAGGAAAGACAAAGACATGGTACGAATTCTGGCTGTGCTAAATAATTCAGGATGCAGCTCGGTGATGACAATATCATCCATATTGGAACGATTTGAGAAAGTAAAAGCCGACTTTTCGATAGCTGAATTAGAGCAACTTCATTGGCTTGTTAGCGATCAGACTGAAGAACTAAGGTCGCTGGAAACAAAATGGCAGCACCCGGAAATTGAAGGAAATCACCTCGCTTTTTTACAATACACCTCGGGTTCCACCGGTTTACCCAAAGGTGTCATGGTAAGTCATGGTAACCTTATCTACAATCAGCGAATGCTAACGCCTTCCACCGCGCATACAAGGGATTGTATACTGGTCACCTGGTTACCTCTCTACCATGATATGGGTTTGATCGGCAACATTATGCATCCCCTGTATATTGGATTTAAATGCATTTTTATGTCACCAGAGGCATTCTTGCAGAAACCCTTTCGCTGGCTGGATGCAATATCCAGACATAAAGCTACCACCACCGGAGGTGCCCCGAATTTTGCCTTCGATTTTTGCATCCACCGAATCACCCCGGAACAAAGAGAGCAACTGGATCTAAGTAGTTGGAAATTCGCCTTGGTAGGATCTGATACCGTTCGTCATAAAACACTTGAACGCTTTATTGAGGCATTTGGTCCTTACGGTTTTCGCAGGGAAACATTCTACCCCGCTTTTGGGTTGGCTGAAGCCACATTAATTGTCTCAGGAGGAAAGAAAGAAGCAGCCCCTAATTACTTCTCTGTAGACTGGGATGCACTTACCCGGCATCAAGTAAAGCCGGCACTACCTGGTAAAAAACACCAGGTTTTAGTGGGGTGTGGTCAAACCATGCTGGATCAAAAAATTAAAATCGTCGATCCATACAGTTTGCGTGAGTGTGCCCCCGACAAGATTGGGGAAATCTGGGTCTCTGGCAAAAATGTCTCCCAAGGGTATTGGGACAATGAAGAACAAACTAACAAGCTTCTTAAAGCAAGAATAAAAGGCAACCAGGACGAAGCCTTTCTGCGAACAGGTGATTTGGGGTTCCTCAGGGAAGGAGAATTGTATATAACCGGTCGCGTCAAAAATCTCATCGTTATCAGGGGTCGTAACCATTACCCGCATGATATTGAAGCGACGGTAGAAGCCAGTGTAAAAGCTCTTCGTGCAGGTTGCTCAGCAGCTTTTACCATTGAGGAAAAAGGTGAAGAAAAACTGGTGGTCGTAGCTGAATTAGAACGCCGTTTTCTCAGTGAAAGACGCAGACTTGGCAGCGACGGCATAGCTCTGGACAGCAGACAACGATCTGAAAGACGACAATTCAATGCCAATGATCGAGGGATCAGTCAACCAGACCCAGACATGGTTCTGGATGAATGCATCGATTCCATCAGGCAGGCGGTAGCCGAAAATCATGGATTGCAAACGCATGCCATAGTTCTGATAAGACCTGTCAGTCTGCCAAAAACCACTAGTGGAAAGATCAGACGACTGGACTGCAGGAAGCAATTTCTCGATAACAAACTCATCGTTATTAAAGAATGGGTTGATAAGCCGGTTAAATCTGTTCTCGCTGAGAAAGCAAAGGACAAACAGATACACAATACTGAAGCCATTGAGTCCTGGTTGTTATCTCGCCTTGCCCAGGAATTCAAACTAGCTCGCCATCAAATTAATCCGGGAATTGAACTGTTTCGTTATGGCCTGGATTCGTTGGCAGCAGTCGGAATTTCAGGAGAATTGGAAGAATGGTTAGGTAAGGCAGTTTCGCCAACGGTTTTTTACAATTTCCCGACTATAAGATCTATCGCCAAACATTTGTCAGGTGATACGCTACCGATTGGTCTATACAATATGGGACGATCGGATCAGCTGGAGCTCAACACCCCAATTGCCATTGTAGGAGCTGCCTGCCGATTTCCCGGTGCAAACAATCTGTCTGAATTTTGGGAACTATTGCAAAACTCGGTAGATGCAATCACCGAAGTGCCTCCGGATAGATGGGACATAGAATCATATTTTGATGCGGAAAAAAAACAACCGGGAAAAATGAACACGCGGTGGGGTGGGTTTTTAGATAAAATTGATCATTTTGATCCTTTGTTTTTCGGGATTTCACCCAGAGAAGCGATTTTCATGGATCCCCAGCAGCGAATTTTACTTGAGGTTTCCTGGGAGGCTTTTGAAAACGCAGGAATCAATGTCGAAGACCTGGTTAATTCAAATACCGGTGTATTTATTGGTATCTCAAACAACGAATATAGTCGATTAACGCTTGATAGTAATGAACAAGAGAATGCTTACCAGGGTATAGGCGGCGCTTTGAGCATTGCCGCCAATCGAATTTCATACCAGTATGATTTCAGAGGACCGAGTATAGCGGTCGATACAGCTTGTTCATCATCCCTGGTTTCGGTTCACATGGCATGTCAATCTCTAAGGACCGGAGAATCGGAGCTGGCTATTGCAGGAGGTGTCAATTTACTGCTGACTCCCGAACCTACCGTTGTCTTCTCACAAGCTGACATGATGGCCAGTGACGGACGTTGTAAAACCTTTGATGCTGCAGCTGACGGATATGTTCGGAGTGAAGGCTGCGGACTTGTCGTTCTAAAACTATTGCCGGATGCCATTGCAAGTGGGGATAGCATTCTTGCTGTTGTAAAAGGTTCGGCAATAAATCAGGATGGGCGGAGCAACGGTATCACGGCTCCTAACGGCCCCAGTCAACAAGCCGTCATAACCAACGCTTTGAAAAATGCCGGTATTAAAACTTCTCAAGTAAATTATATTGAAGCCCACGGCACTGGAACCTCTTTGGGAGATCCAATTGAAGTGGATTCCCTGAAAGCTGTTCTCATGCAGGATCGTCCAATTAACAAAACCTGTTTTTTAGGTTCGGTAAAAACCAATATTTGTCATCTGGAATCAGCTGCCGGAATCGCAGGTTTACTCAAGGCTACGCTGGCAATACACCACGGCGAAATTCCAAGTAACTTGCATTTTAACTCGTTGAATCCGCATATAACTCTAGAAGACACGTCATTCAAGATCCCTGTGTCATCTCAATCCTGGCCTGGTGACAGTCAACCAAGAATTGCAGGTATTAACTCCTTCGGTTTTGGAGGAACCAATGCACATATGATCGTGGGGTCCCAAGATCGTATAGCGGAAGACTGCACGATTGGCTTTTCCAAGCAACTTTTCACGCTTTCCGCGAAGTCGGAACAGAGTCTTCATCATCTGATCATTCGGCATCTTGCCTTTTTAGAGCAAACTGATCCCAACTCATTTATAAATTATTGTTATTCCGTCAATCAAGGAAGAGCACATTTTGATCATCGCATTGCTATCCCCAGCGACTCTATCAGCCAATTAATTGAGCATTTAAAGGTACTGTCAACTCAAAAAGTCGATAAACCTTTAAAACCTGTTCTTCAACAAGACCAAATCCCTCGGATAGTCTTTACTTTTCCAGGCCATAGTGCTTTTAATGCAAACTTGGGCTCATCGTTGTACAGGCTTCATCCGGTTTTCGCAGCTGGAATTGATCAGTGTGACGATCTAACCGGCCAGGTAATAAATCAATCGCTTGTTTCACTCATAACCGAAAAGCGATCTGATAATGATTTCTCCCATTTAATCGCTTTTGCCATTGAATACAGTTTGGCAAAACTTTGGGTCAGCTGGGGAATTGTACCGGATGTATTAGTCGGCAGTGGAATCGGCGAGATTGTTGCTGCAACTCTAGCTGACATTTTCGACCTTGACTTGGGACTAAAACTCGCAGCCCTATACGATGGAAAAGGCAATATTGAATTTGCAGATTTTTACACTCAGTCGCCAACACTGCCTGTTTTATCCGGCAACTCCGGTGAAGATCCTCTTAAACATGGAGGCAAGGACCTGGATTACTGGCAGAAAAGAACTGAAAACACTGCTGCCAAGATCACCAAGAGCCTTGAAGACCAAGGTTATCGATTCAGTATAATGATGGGACCTTGTGATGTCAGCAAAAGTAATGACCGCGATACAAGAGGATTGGTATGCCTTCCATCTTTGTCCGACGATAAGGAAGACTGGGACCAGTTATTAGATACACTGGGTGAATTGTATATGTCGGGAGTCAATGTTAATTGGTTAGGTTTTTACGATAAATTCAAAGGATTAGAAAAAATAAACCTGCCAAACTACCCTTTCCGAAAAAAAAGCTATTGGATTGATGATCGCAAAAACCGTGAAACATCCACGGTAAAGATCGATCAACATCAGTACGAGATAAAATGGAAAGCTGCAAACAGCGATTCGGAGACTAAGCTGCCTGGGTCTGCAGCTAAAAAAGGGGGATTCTGGTTGATTTTCGCAGACAATGAAGGTGTTGGTTCCAATATCTCTTTGTTTTTAAAGCGACAAGAGCAAAACGCTGTTTTGGTTTATTCCGGAAACAATTATTCACAAATTGCTCCCGATCATTTTGAGATTAGTCACTCAAACTCCGATCACTACGACCGGTTGCTTAATGAAACAGGATCAAAACTCGGTCCCTGCCAAGGTATCATCCATTTATGGAGTTTAAATGAAAGCGGCTCCCCTGAAGTCGAAACAATGAGTCTCGTTTCAACTATCAAATCAAGCAGTTTAAATGTCCTGTATCTCATGCAGTCAATTTCCAGGTGCAATCAGTTGCCGACCAAAGGGTTGTGGTTTGCGACGTATAATGCACATGCTTTTAAGACAAAGTCCCCTCAACAGATCAGTATTGCCCAGAGAGTGCTTTGGGGGCTAGGTAAAGGCATTGCATTAGAATTTTCCGATGTGGATCTCGGTCTTATAGATCTCGATAAAGCTTCCCCGGAGATCAATTCTGCGTTGATTTGCAGAGAGCTGGCACTTTCTCCCAAAGAATGGCAAGTGGCTTATCGGAATGGTAATCGCTATGTCGCACGATTGGTTCCGGCAAAACATCAAGAGAATACCAAACAACAATCGAAAAAAATCAAAAATGACGCGACCTATTTAATTACAGGCGGCTTGGGAAAAATTGGACTAAATCTCGCCAATTTTCTTGTCGAAAAAGGTGCCAGGCATATTGCCCTGGTTAGCAGAACAGGATTGCCTGACCCTTCCTCAAGGGCTGAACATCAGGAGTTAGCAGCTCAGCTGATTCAGGATCTGGAAACAAAAGGAATTAACATCAAGTCATATAAAGCTGATGTCAGTGATTTTGGAAAAATGAAGAAAGTACTTGAAGAGATTCAAGCAACTCAGGCAGCTGTCAAAGGTGTCTTTCATGCGGCTGGATCAGTGTCTAAATCTACTATTTCCGGAATTACCGAGGAAGAATTTTTGGATGTTTTGAAACCAAAAGTAGAGGGCACTTGTGTTTTACACAGACTCAGCCTTTCAATGGATTTGGATTATTTTGTGCTGTTCTCCTCCGTTTCCTCCGTTTGGGGCTCTAGGGAAATAGCCCATTATGCTGCGGCAAACTCCTTTTTGGATGGATTTGCAGAATACAGAAAAGCCCTGCAATTACCGGTTACCTCAATTAACTGGGGGCCGTGGGCAGAAGGCGGCATGACATCAACCGAAGAACAGCTGAAGATGTCACGAATGGGCATCTATTCCATGAGCCCGGAATCTTCTTTGAAGATCCTGGATAAAGCTCTCTCCCTGGATTTCTTTACTCAAATTGTTGCTTCAATAGATTGGCATCGATTTGTGTCTCTCTATCAATCCATTGGTTACGGCAGTTTATTCTCAGAATTACCGGTTAGCCCGAAAAGTTCGAATACCGGAGGTTCCATGATGACAGCAGGACAAGCTGCCAATCAAGGCAAATGGCTAAACAAACTTCTTGCTTTGAATGACAAAGAAAAAGCTGCTGAATTGCTTGAGCTGATTAAAACCGAGATCGCGAAGATATTGCAATGTCAACCAGCAGACATCAATATAGATACCGGCTTTATTGACCTTGGCCTGGATTCTTTAATGGCTGTTGAATTGAAAGATACTCTGGAACAGCAACTTAACCTCACATTGGATGCGACAATTGTTTTTGATTATCCAAATCTGAACACTTTGACCAAACACTTAATATCTTTGCTGGATTCAGAACAATCACACCCCGAAAAAACCCCGGTTAAACCTGAACTGATTAATAGCCATCAGACGAACGATTCACATTCGGATTTGGACGATCTCACAGATGATGAAGTTGCAAAACTGATCGAGAAAGAGATTGAAGATATTTGATGGTATTTCCGAAATTATTCAACTGGCACAGTTACGGCAATCCGGGTGCCCTTGCCAAGTTCAGTCGAAAGCTCAATTGAACCCGAAAGCTCCTCAACCACAGCCTTCACGACATCCATTCCTACTCCCCTTCCCGAAAGCTCCGATACATCTTTCTTGGAAGAAAAACCGGGTTTAAATACCAGATCCAGTTTTTCCTGTTTGCTAGCCTTATTTAGCCATTCCTCGGAAACCAATTTCTCTTTCAAGGCAATGTCTGCAATTTTGTTTTCATCCATGCCTCGGCCATCGTCTTCGAAGACAAAGTTCAAGTTGTTATCCAGTTCCTGAACATCAATTTTCAGCACCCCTACTTCAGGCTTTTCGGTCTGTAATCGTTCTTCAACATCCTCAAGACCGTGATCTATGGAATTTCGAACCAGGTGAATAAAACTGCTGAAAAGATGGTTAAATTTATCGATTAACACTTCTATCGTGTCACCTGTGGATTCGATTCGCACGCGCTTACCTAGCTCCTTTGCAAGGGATTGGGCTGAAATCTCGAAGCCTCTCAAAACGGTTTTCATCGGTTGTTTACAAATATCATTAATGGAGGATTGGATATGCTCAAATCCGTATTGACCGAAGTTCTCAAACAGGAATTGCTGGTGTTTTGCAATTTTGGAATGGGGAACCTTATAAACGGATTCCATGTATACCGTGTCTTCTTCGGGGATAAAGTTTCCAAAGTCGGCCGTTAACGTCCGAAACTCTTGTTCCAATTGGATTCCCCGCTTTTTGATATCATAAATTGAATCGATCGTTAACATGTCATTTCCTGCGCGAACTTCATATAAGACCGATTCGATATCATGAGCATGGCTGACCAGCTGATTCAATCCAAAGTTAGCTGCTCCTCCCTTAATCGTGTGAAAAAGCCTAAACAGTTTATCGACATCGATGTCCTCAGGTTCTCGTTTAAGAATGTTTTCAATGTTACGAAACGACGTGGTAAAAGACTTAAGAAAACTTAGATAACCTTGCCTGTCTTTCACAATTTGAAGGATGGAATTATTGCGTTCCTCATCCTTTTCCAACTGCTCTGCCAGTTCCCTCTCCGTAGTAATATCGGTCAGAATCACCATCACCCTGTTGCTCAGCTGCGGTTGGGAAGCGGGTATTAATTTATACGCCAGCGATAAAATTCTGTTCTCCACAGTTATTTCTTCGGGGAAAAATTGAGAAATGGCATCCAGAGAGACTTTCTCGGTTATTACGGCTTCAAACAGTTTTTTCAGTTGTTCTCGTTCTTTTGGGTCATCGATGATCAGATCTATAAAATCAAGTCCTTTTTCCTGGTTCAGAGTCTTATCAACCAGGGGTTTTCCGAAAAATAGTTCACATGCCTTGGAATACTGCTTGTGTACACGAAAATCTTCATCAAATGTCAGAAATCCCTGTCCGGTATTATCCAGCAATTCCTTAATTTCCCTGGTTCGCTCCACCACCTTTTGCTCCATGGTGCGGTAAAGCAAAGCATTTTGAATGGAAATAGCCGCCTGTGTTGAAAGGACACCGAGTACCTTCAACCGTTCAGGAGTAAAAGCATCTGTTGCCAGGTTGTTTTCCAAATACAGGACACCCATCAGAATACCCTGGTTGATAATGGGCATGGCCAGAATCGATTTTGGAAGATTTTGACTGATATAGGCGTCGTGAATAAAATCCCCTTCCCTCGCAGCGTCTTTCAACACCACACTTTCAAGACTCCGTGCTACGTACTGGACAATAGCCACAGAAAGGTTTTTGTTCTTTTCCAGGGATTGTGACTGCATAACAATAGTCTGATCATCCGTATTGCTTTCAGCCTGCACCAAAAGACTTCCTGACTGTTCTTCCTTGAGTATCAGAATAACTTTTTCCGCACCTGCATTTTCCCGAGCTATATACATCAGTTTATTGAGGAGTTTTTCAAGAACCACTTCTCCGGAAAGAGTGTGAGAAGCTTTTGATATTGTTTCCAGATCAAGCGTTTCAGCCTGTTTGGGTATAGCTATGTGATCGTTACCGTTGTTTGCTTCAGCGGTATGTGCTATTTCACCGGGTTGTTCCTGGAGATCAGCCTGACTTAATAGAAAAGGATAGGTTTTTCGAAGCTGGTTGCATTTGGCAATAGCTCCCCAACGATTGTAGCAGTACAAGGCATCACGCATATAAGTGCTTGCGATCTTTTCCTGTTTTAACTTCAGAAAAAATTTAGCTGCCATTTCATTGTTCAGAGCTTCATAACGTAGAAAACCGTTTGCCTGTGCTTTTGAAATTGCTTCATTGTAACAATCAATCGCTGCCTGGTTACCCCCGTTAATTCTCGACATCTCGGCTTCCATCAACAACAGGTGATGTGAGAAATTCTCCCGGCAATGATCTGCCCACTTCTTCATTCGCCGGTATTCTTTTTTCAGCCGTTTCCAAGTTTTACTTTTATCCGGACTTAAATCGGATTCATATTCTTTAACAGCACTCAAAAATACATACAGGCAGTATTCAACGGTGTATGGCAAGCCCGCCATTGAAGCCATCGGTTGTTCCGCTTCTTCAGCGTGATAGGCAGCAGACTGATAATCCTCAAAGGTATAGCTGATCTGGAGTTTGTATAAATGAAACAGCGCCACACCTGGTACAAATCCCAATTTCTGATTTCTCTTCAGGTACTCCGTTTCGTCAAATGAGATAGAATTCAATGTCAGCCAGTCATAAGTCTGCCCTCTCAGATTGAAACGCAGCTGTTGGATGATTCGAGCAGCGTACCAGGCATCTTCATATTTGGATTCCTTAATCACCGCCAGGTACTTTTCTCCCTTTTCAACGGCGGTTTCCAAATCTATATCCGGGTCCCAGGGGATTATCTGCACAGCTGAATAGGCCAGATAAAACAGGTCCCCCGATTGGTATCCTGCTTCTACCGCCTTTTTCAAAAATCCGGGGATCGATTTCCATGTTCTGTTCCAGGCATGAATGAAAACAGTATAAAAGAAAATCACCCGACTTTTTAGTTCCAGATTATTCAGTTTTTCATTGAGTTCCAAACCCAGTTTTCCGAACTCATAACCGGATTTCCAGTCACCGACAACCGATCCCAATAAATATCCGAATGGGATATAGCACATTGGTGCCTCCGGAGCGTTTCCGTGTTTCAAGATTGCATTTACGCCTTTTAGCACTGTCATGGCAAAAAGCTGCTCCTTCCCAGATAAATATGCCGGTGCGCCCAACTCGATTAGAATTTTAAGACTGGTTCTAAAATTCTTATCCTGTACTATGGGCTGATTGGCCAGTTCGACAATTGATCTGGACCCCAGGTTGAATTTTGCAACCAGCAATTCTTTTACGATCGATGCCTTGTTGGGATCGGCGGAGATCTTAATATCCAGTAGTGCCAGCGCATTGATTCCAATCTCAATTGCTTTGTCAGAATCCCCGGTAATTGTATATTGCAACGATTGCATCCCCAGAATCTCAGCTTTTTCAAGTTTGGTTTTCGACTGCTTAATCAGAACCTGACAATGTTCATCGGCTTCTTTGAACTCACCGCATAAATAGGCACATTCGGAAAATTCCTTGGAAATCTCAAAAGTCAATTCATAGTCTACCTTCCAGGAGTCCTCGGGAAGGGAATCCAATCCAGTTTTTAAATATTGATAGGCTGCCTGGTAGGCTGTGGAAGATTTCGCTCGTTTACCCGCTGTCAGATTAAGTTTTGCCAGCTCAATCTTTTCAGGATCTTCCACGATCAAAGACCTGGCCTCATTAAGCTGAAACAGAATGTCCACCAGCTTCTGTTCAACCTGGGACGCATCGAATTCCTCCAGCATCAGCCGCCCAATTGAAAGATGTACCGTCTGCTTTCTATCCTTTTCCAACAATGAATAAAAAGCCTGCTGAATACGATCATGGGCAAATTTATAGGTTACCCCAAAATCGGAAAGTTCTTCGTTTGCCCCTTCTTCCTGGGTGTGAATCAAGCGATAACGATCATCCAGCGGAATCAATATACCTTGTTCAATACCATCCCAAAGTGCCTTTGCCATGTGAGGCAAACTCATCTTGCTAATCAATCCCAGGGTTTTCAAATCAAAAACGCTGCCGATACACGAAGCCAGCTCCAGTATGTTTTGGGTATCTTCGGGCAACCTTTTAATCCGATTGATAACAAAATGCACAACATTGTCACTAACCTGCAATCCTCTTATATTTTCCAAATCCCAATGCCAGATACCTTTGTTGTAATCGAATTGGATAAATTCTTCCTTATGCAGGTCTTTTAGAAGTTCTTTTACGAAAAACGGATTCCCACCTGTTTTGCTAAAAATAAGTTCAGACAAAGGTAGTGCCGACTTTTGAGGACAATGCAAGGCTTCCTTGATTAAGTGACAGACGGACGTTTCTTCCAATGGTTTCAAGAATAACCTTTTGATAAACTTCGATTTTTGAATATCGTCCAACGCAAGCATAAGGGGATGACTGTCGCTTACTTCATTATTGCGATAGGAACCGATAACCAGGAGATGAAGATTTTCCTGTTTCACCAAATCGGTGATTAAATCAAGCGTTGAGATATCAGTCCATTGGAGGTCATCCAGGAACAGGACCAGAGGATGTTCTTCGGTAGCAAACACCCGTACAAATTTACGAAAAGTAATTAGAAACCGGTTTTGTGCTTCGGTTGGGTTAAGGCTCTGAACCGGCGGTTGGGAGCCGATGATCTTTTGTAGTTCGGGTATGATATCCAGGATTATCTGACCATTAGGTTCCAGTGCTTCTTTCAGAGCGTTCTTCCATGATTCCAGCTTCTCTGTCGGCTCAGCCAGCAGTCTTTTTATCAATCCGTCAAAAGCCTGGGTTAAAGCATTGTATGGTTGATTCCTTTTGAGCTGGTCGTTTTCTCCTTCAATGAAATATCCCTTGTTCTGGAGAATGGGAATCCGGATCTCTTTAACGAGGGCTGATTTACCAATGCCTGAAAAACCGGCAATCAGCAGCAGCTCCGGTCTTCCTCTGGATGCCTTCCGAAAAGCGGCAATCAGGGCTTCAATTTCGCCTTCCCTCCCATAAAGTTTCTGAGGAATCTGAAACTGATCAGAGTAGTCGGAACGTCCTAACTTCATAGGCTCGATACTACCACGTTTCGCCCACTGCCTCTGACAGGTTTCAAGATCTTTGATCAGACCTTGCATGCTCTGGTAACGATTCTCCGGGGACTTTTCCATCAATTTCAGAACAATATCTGAAACCGTTTTGGGAATATCGGAATTTAGCGTGTTAAGCTCAACAGGTTTCTTGGTAATGTGGCAATAAATCCACCCCATGGTATCTTCCGCTTCAAAAGCGTGCTGCCCGTTCAACATCTCATAAAATGTTGCACCCAGCGAATAGTAATCAGTCAGATAATCGACATCCCTGTTCATCCTCCCTGTCTGTTCCGGAGAGATATAAGGCAGAGAATCTTCGGGAAGTTCAGGGTTTTGATCACTTTTCTGTTCCTGACTTAGCTCAGTACAATGTTCAAAATCGGCTATCCGAATCTCTTTGGAATCGGGATTCCACAACACGGTAAAAGGAGTAATATTTTTATGAATGATTCGACGCTTGTGGATAACTTCAACAGACCTAGCCATTTGTATGGCCATGCTGAAGAACTGGGAAAGTGATAACCCGTTATCGATGTGATTTATTAGGGGTGTGCCGCCGAAATCCTCCATCACTATAGTCAAGCCATTGCCATGTTTCGCCAGGTCCAGCACCTTAATAACATTTGGAAACTGCAATTTCTGAATGGCTTGATATTCGTTTCTCAGTCTGGCAATTTCTTCAATGGTCGGATAATCATGGTTTACCGCTTTAATAAGCACTTTTTGTGCTGTATCTTCACTAAACCCTTGGTATAGAGTTTTTTTCGTTGAACGATACAACTCACTAATTACTTTATAACCCGCAATAGTAGACAGCACGAATCCTCGGTTAATAAATAAGTGATGTGTTAATTAGGATAATTTAGTATCCGATATCTTGGAAACAAGGTTTATGTTTTAAGTATGGCTCCCCGGACATGCTTCAGAGCCTGCTGAATTTGTTTCAGTATATGTTTTTGATTAACTGGTTTGATAACATACCCGTGAACGCCATTTTCCACGGCTTCCAATACCGACGTTTTCGACTCGATCGAAGTCAACATGATAAAAACGACCCCACCCAGGTGATCTCCGGATTCCTGAATCTTGTGGTAGAAATCCAACCCGGTCATTTCCGGCATAATCCAGTCACATAACACGATATCTATTTCATTTGGATGGGCACAAACAAAATCCCAGGCAGCCCTGCCATTTTTCTCAATATGAATTTGCCCTGCTCCAAGATCTTTTAGGATAGTAACAGCGGATTCCCGATGATGATCGTCATCATCAACCACCAGGAAAGACAATTCCTGAATCTGGTAAACGGACTTGTCTTTCGATCTCTCCGGTTCCGTTTGCATCGATTTATTGGCCTCAGATGGCATTTCAATCTTTGTGGACTTGACTTGGAAGGGAAGCTCTTGAGCAAAGGCAAACGCCTTTTGCCTGTCAAACTGCTCATCAGTTAGATAAGTCTTTAATTCTACTGACCCCGGCTTACGGTTTCTAGCCAATTCGAATACTTGTGAATGCAGCCCGATCAGTTCCATTGCCTGCTTCTTGGTTTCGATATCAAAAAACATGAGTTGCAGTTTGCTATCGCTATTTCCTTCAAAAGCAAACGGTTCATAGTCTTTAAGATCTTCACGTTTTGTCTGTTCTCGAAGAATATTTACAAGTAATTTATGTCTGGCCCGCAATGAACTGAACAAGGACTGATAACAGCCTATGCGAGTGGCATCATCGACCAATCGGACATTTGATTGAGCCATAAACACCGAACTGTCGAATCCCAGCAAGATGACCTCCTGACTTGCCGGATCTGCGAGCACCGTTTTTTGCCCCGTAGCATCCATCACTACATCCAACTCTCCAAACATTTGTCCACTTTCAATGGTTTCAACTGTGACATTTCTGTCTTCATCGTCCACAACCAGGCATTCACCGTTCAAAACAAAAAAAATCCAGGAATTATATCTTCCCGAAGCAATAATCTCTTCCCTGGGCAGGTATTTGAATAATCTACAAAATCCAAACAGCTGCTTCAATCCCATCTGATTTTGTTTTATAACCTTGCCAATTAACGGCAATGTACCGAAGATCTGGAATAATTTTTCGGAATAGTATCGATCAAGAGAAAAACTCTCAAGCATGTTAACCTCTGGTTTTAAGTAAAAGTGAGTATACCACCTTCATCCAAATAGTAATGATTTCCGGATATCCTTGTCTGTTATTCAATAATAAAAATCTGGATATCGCAAACGTTGGTGTTGGTGGGACCTGTCTTTAACAATCCCTTTAATTTTTCAAAAAAATGATAGGAGTCGTTATTCTTTAAATAGTGATCAATAGAAAGCTGATAGTCTTCAGCTTTCTCCAGGACAGTCATATCTGCAAATGCCCCTGCAGCATCTGTTGGTCCGTCGTTTCCGTCTGTCGAGGCAGACAGGAACCAGATGTTGTACATGACGTCCCGATGTGCTGCCATTTCAGCCAGCACAGCCAAAGCAATTTCCTGGTTTCTACCACCTTTGCCTGCTCCCTTTATGGTAACGGTGGTTTCCCCGCCAAACAACAGGCACTTGGCGGGTGAGCCCGGCTTTTTTCTGACATAGGCCTCTTTGGCTATGGCACAAATTGCCTTGGCGACTTCCCTGGCTTCACCGGTTAGCATTGATGTAAAAATGCGGGTTTCGTATCCAAGCTCTTCCGATTTTTTCTTTGCCGCTTGCAAAGCCAGATAATTGGTTCCCACCAGGAAGTTATAGCAGTTATTAAACACCACACTATCTTGCTTGGGTGTTTCGGGAAAATGTCCTTTTATTCCGGCTTGCAAGAGCTTGAGAGCTGTTTTGGGCATTCTGTCCGTGATGTCGTATTTCTCAAATATTTGAGCTACATTCCTGAAGCTGGTATCGTCTGGAGAGGTAGCGCCTGACGCAATAGTATCGAGACGGTCGCCAACAACATCAGAGAGGATCAGGTTGATTGAAGTTGCCGGCATCAGTTTTTCAGCCAATCTTCCACCTTTGATGCCGGAAAGATGTTTTCTCACACAATTGATCTCTGTGATATCTGCACCACATTCCAGCAAAACTTTGGTAACGTTTTGCTTTTCGGCAAGAGTCAAATGAATGGATTCTGTCTCCAGGTCCGCTTCTGCAGGCAAGGGAATCAAGGCTGAGCCACCCCCTGAAATCAAAGTGAACACAAGCGTTTTTTGGTTCGCCTGAGAGGCAAGTTCAGAAATAGCTTTAGCGGCCTTTATACCATTCTCATCCGGTACCGGGTGACCAGCCTCAATGGTTTCGATGTAACTTAACTCTTCTGTATGGCCATATTTCACGGAAATCAAACCGACAGAAATTTTGTCACCCAATAACTCTTCCAGCGCGAGTGCCATCTTTGCTGTAGCCTTTCCAAATCCGATGACAACTATCTCTTCAAAAGGTGACATATCAAGAGCAAAATCTGCTCCATCTCTGCGGATAAGCAGCTCGGATCCCTGGATACTCACGGAATCCAAAATTAGACGAAAAGGGTCAACATGCGATAACCCGGCTTCAAATATGTGTTTGAGGTCAGTTTGGCGGTTGGACAATTTCATGGTGATGGGCCCGTGATGGATTGCAGATTGATGATTTTGATTGAAATATTCGGCTTATTACTGATTGGTAAAGTTTTACCGCAATTGTAACACGAATAAAACTTCGAAAACAGTCCTATTGTATTTTAACTCATTATCGCCCAGTTTTATCCCATCTAATAAGAAATGCATAGGGCCGACTCTATGGTTTCAAAACAGGCAGCAATTTAGAATCGATCATATAACTTGTTTTTATTTATTTTAAATTGCAATCTTTTTTTCCGGATTTTCATCAAGACAGCGTTTTCTAAATGTTTATTTATACAACTGAGTAAATTTGTCTATTTTTAGAAGACAATAAAAGTCTCAGTATTCAACAGAAAATACAACCTTTCGAGCATAAAACGGATCAAAAAAATAGTCATAAATTCCTAAATTTCTATAACGATACGTAATATTAACTATTAACCATACTTATTTCGTAACAATTTGAATTGATTAAATTATATTCGTAGAAAACAAGGTTAGTTTTTATTGACATTGTTAGATTTCCCTTTAAAGATGAGTTAATCAAACGAAACAGGCGGGGATCAAGAGTAAATCTCACCATAACCACCTGATATAAAATTCTTTTAAGTTGTGCTCACTTTTTATTGTTTTGGATAAATTTTAAACAGGAATCGTCGAATTTCGATGAATCTCTCATCTCCTGTTTCCATTTTGATAAACTGTGTAAGTTACTGCTTATTTGTCCTGACAATCTTCCGTCAGGAATGCAGAGAATTCTTTCATCTAATATTAATGAAGCTTAGTCTTCAATCGTTTGTAAATTAGGAGGCGAAATGGACAACCAAGTTGCTGCTTTCATGGATGCAGTATCGAATAAAAACCCGGAAGAGCATGAGTTTCTTCAGGCAGTTGAAGAAGTTGCAAATTCCATCATTCCAGTGCTGGATCGGCACCCCCACTATCGTCAGGCAAAAGTGCTCGAAAGAATGGTGGAACCGGAAAGAGTCATCATGTTCAGAGTTCCCTGGCTGGATGATTCAGGTGATGTACAGGTAAACAGGGGTTTCAGGGTAGAATTTAGCAGCGTCATCGGCCCTTATAAAGGTGGCTTGCGATTTCATCCCAGCGTTAACCTGGGTATCTTGAAGTTTTTAGGTTTTGAACAAATCTTGAAGAATTCTCTCACAACCTTACCAATGGGTGGTGGTAAGGGAGGATCTGATTTTGATCCGAAAGGCAAAACTGACAACGAAGTCATGAGATTCTGCCAGTCCTTCATGACTGAACTACACAGACATATTGGAGCAAAAACTGATGTGCCGGCTGGTGATATCGGGGTTGGCGGTCGAGAAATCGGTTTTCTTTTTGGACAGTATAAGAGACTCACCAACAAGTTTGAGGGCGTTTTAACCGGTAAAGCGATCAATTGGGGTGGAAGTTTGATCCGACCTGAAGCCACCGGCTATGGAACGGTTTATTTCGCTGCAGAAATGCTTGCAACCAGAAATGAAACGTTCGAAGGCAAGATTGTAAATGTTTCCGGTTCAGGAAACGTTGCTCAATATGCAGTTGAGAAGGTTCTGGATCTTGGCGGCAAGCCTGTTACCCTTTCTGATTCTGCCGGATACATTTATGATGAAGAAGGAATCGATCGAGATAAACTTGCCTGGGTAATGGATCTCAAAAACAAACGTCGCGGTAGAATCGGGGAATACGCTGAGGAGTTCAAAAGCGCAGTGTATGTTGAAGGAGAACGTCCCTGGTCAGTTAAATGCGATGTTGCCATGCCGTGCGCCACTGAAAATGAAGTCAATGCGGAAGAAGCACAAACATTAGTTAATAATGGCTGTTACTGCATTAGCGAAGGTGCCAATATGCCAAGCGAACCGGAAGCAATCGATATCTATCAGAACAACAATGTTCTTTATGGATTGGGTAAAGCAGCCAATGCCGGTGGAGTTGCTGTTTCCGGTCTGGAAATGTCTCAAAATGCCATGTTGATAAATTGGTCTCGAGAAGAAGTAGACCAAAAACTTCACAGCATTATGAAGAACATCCATAAAAATTGCCTTGAAACTGCAGAAAGATACGGGAAACCAGGCGATTATGTGATGGGCGCCAATATTGCGGGATTCTTGAAAGTCGCTGATGGAATCATGGATATGGGTGTTGTCTAGCCTTTAACCAACCAAAGACCGGAGCATTTGTTCCGGTCTTTTCATCTCGTATCAGGATCATCACAGTTGGCCAGTTGCAGGCAAACTTTCCCTGTCGGCGCTGAGCTATGTTCAGATAAGGAATCCCGGACCTTCAGAAACCTTTCTCATTGTTAGTATTATTCAATCATTGTTGGTAACATTAGCTCAATTCACCCTTCTGAATCGGTCTTAAAAATCTGCCCCCGGTTATTGTTATGGAAAGCTCCAGTCCCATTCAAGATATCAATGTACTTCGCTTAAAGCAGGAACCCTTGTCGTTCAGGGATTTGATGAAGAAAAGGGTTCATGAAATCCTGGTGGTAGCCAGCCTGTACGATTGTTTTAAACTGGAGGAGGATGGACGTCTCACAGAGCTGATATTCGCCGAATACCAGGACATGCACTTTACCAATGCTCCTCATGTCAACCGGGTTCCTTCCGCTTCAAAGGCACTGGAGAAGGTTAAGGGTGGAGGATACGACCTGATTATCACCATGCCTCGTATCTCAGACATGGATCCCTTCGAATTTGGCAGAAAGGTTAAACAGATCAATCCCGATCTACCAGTCATACTGCTGGTCTCATCAATCAAGGAAAGCAACCATTACACGGAACTGGAGCAATTCAACCAGGGAGCCATCGACAAAATATTCTTTTGGACAGGAAATTCCTCCGTCCTACCTGCCATCATCAAATATAGCGAAGACAAACGAAATGCAGAACGAGATATTCTGGAAGGACTGGTCAGAGCCATCATTGTCGTCGAGGACACCCCCCAGTTTTACTCAGCTTATCTGCCAATGATCTACAAGATCATAACCAACCATACCCTGCGGATGATGAAGCAGGAGTATGATGATGATCTAAAGCTGCTCCGTATCCGCACTCGTCCCAGAATCCTGCTGGCCACCACCTATGAAGAAGCAATGGCTTACTTCAAGAAGTATCAGATGTATATTCTGGCTGTTATTTCCGATATGAAATTTCCCTATCAGAATAAAGTCGATAAAAAAGCAGGATTGAAGCTTCTTAAAGCCATTCAAGAGCGTGAAAACAGTGTACCGCTGGTTTTGCAGTCAATGGAATCGGAATCGAGGCGATTTGCAGAAGCTTTAAAAATAAGATTTTTTGATAAAAACTCACCGCATTTATTAAATGATTTACGCGATTTTATTGTCAGGCATTGCGGTTTTAAAGATCTGCACTTCAACACAGAAAACGGGGAGGAAATTCTTGTCAAAGACTTAAAAGGCCTGGAAGAGGCGATGGATATTGTTTCCGATAAAAGCATCGAATACCATGCCCAGCGCAATCATTTTAGCAACTGGCTGGCCATGAGGGGCTACCTGGAATTTGCCAGTAGAATTAAGGCTTACAATGACCTGGATGAGATCGGCAACTTCCGCAGTCTCTTAAAGGCATTGCTTAAAAGACAGCGTCGAATGAAACATAAAAACGCAATCGTCGATTTTTTCAACCCGGAAAACTACGACCCGGATGTAAATCTGGTAAGAATCGGAGGTGGATCACTCGGTGGTAAAGCCAGGGGAATTATTTTTGTCTCCATTTTTATCAAACGGTTCGATTTGGGCGGTCATTTTCCTGATGTCGATATCGACGTTCCCGCAACGGCCATGATTGGAACGGATGTTTATGATGACTTCCTGGAACGAAACAATATTCGCTTGATCCTTAATCGCGATCTTTCAGATGAGGAAGTAAACAAGATTTTCCTGCTGGGAAAATTTGATCCTGAATTTGAAGAGCATATCAGAACCTATCTCCTGTATCATCAAAATCCTGTTGCAGTCCGTTCTTCAAGTCTTCTGGAAGATTCAGTATTCCAGCCGTTTGCCGGTATCTACAGCACATTTATGATACCCTGCTGTATGTCCGATCCGGAAGAGAGACTTGATCTTACTTTACAGGCAATCAAGCTGGTCTTTGCCACTTGTTTTCACGAAAAAGCCAGGGCGTACCTTAAATCAACCGGAAACCGTCACGAAGATGAAAAAATGGCGGTTATGATTCAAGATATTGTAGGCGAGCAGCACGGTGACTATTTTTATCCAACGTTTGCGGGCAATCTCCAGACCTATAATTTTTATCCCATGGATAAGATAGTGCGGGAAGATGGAATGGCAAATGTGGCCCTGGGATTGGGACGTACCGTTGTTAACGGCGAAAAATCCTTGAGATTTTCTCCCAAGCATCCGTCCGTGCTGCTTCAATTTTATGATAGGAAATCGATATTTCGAAACAGCCAGTCCCACTTCTATGCCCTGAAGTTAAAAAATGAAACCCGGACTCTTACTGGAAGTGAAGCAGATAACCTGGAACTCCTGCCACTAGAGGTTGCTGAAGAGCATGGAGTGCTGGGTCCGGTCGCCAGCGTATATAGCGCTGAATCTGATAACTTCAGAGAATCCCTTTTTGAGGATGGTCCGCGCATCATCACTTTCGCCAATATCCTGAAATGGAAGATTTTTCCTTTAGACAAAATTCTGATCGATATGATGAATTTTGGACGACGCGGATTGGGGTGTGAAGTGGAAATTGAATTTGCTGTTAATCTTGTACCCGATAAAAAGAAAAAACCTCAATTTACCGTTTTACAAATCAGGCCCCTGATTACCCAAAACGAAATGCCGTTGATCGGCAGGGATAGTGTTGAAGACGAGGATTTGGTTTGTCATAGCCAGGCTTGCCTTGGCAATGGTACTAAAGCCAACATCAGGCATGTAATTTTTGTTAAGCTGGATACTTTTAGTTCCACTAAAACCAAAGCCATAGCCAAGGAAATAGGTCAGTTAAACAAAGGTTTCACAGAAAATGATCCATATCTTCTAATCGGACCAGGACGGTGGGGATCATCCGATTCACTTTTGGGAATACCGGTAGACTGGAATGATATATCAAAGGTAGGTGTCATTGTAGAGGTAGGGTTGCCTTCATTTTATGTGGACCCCTCATTTGGCAGCCATTTCTTTCAAAATCTCTCTTCCCTAAGTATCGATTATTTCTTTACATCTCCCAAAAACTACAAAAAGAATGTGAATTTTAGCTGGCTTGATTCTCTCGAACCAAAAAAAGAAACCACTTATCTGAAACTATTTTCATTTGATCAAAATATGTTCGTCCAGATAGATGGTCGCGAAGGCCACGGATTTATCATCAAGCCGGGCATGGCAGAAAAATATAAACCCGAAGACAGCTAGATGTACTCTATGACAACGCTTTCCAGATAAAGTGTCAGTTCACCGATCAGCCGCCGAATTTCCTTGATCTGCTTTTCCCTGGCGGCCTCTTCTATTGATTCTCCCAACTCTGATACTTCCTTGAAACCATAACCGGTTCCGTTGCCTTTCATAGTATGTCCCACAAGTTTTATTGCTTCGAAATCTTCCTCGAGAAGCATTCGTTCTATCTTCTCAACATCCTTGTGTCGGTTTTTGATGAATCCCGGAATTAATTCTTCCAACTCGGATTCAACCTGCACCCTTTTGTTTTTATCGTTGATTGACATAGTCCAGCTAAAAATGAGGTGATCGTGACTGTTATTCGATTGCGATATTTAAGAATATCAAGGCAAAAGCTCTATGCACGAAGTTTGTTTGTTTTAAACAAACAATAGGATTTGATCCTGGTTTTTATTCTATGGGTTCTTTTTGAATTTCAGCATTGTTATCGCCGCTAAAAGATGATCCAGATTGGTTTTCAGCTATTGTTCTTGCCCCTGTGAATTCGGTTTCCCACTGTGATTCCATCCATAACAGGCATATTCATGTCCATCAACACTAAATTACCAAAATCAATAACTATTTCAATCATCACATGCAAAGCAGGAAATCTGCCACAAACGGACATTCACAAAAGCCTTACCAATGCTTTAAAGTATACTATGAAAACGAAGGTATTTGAAGAAAGAATTAAGATGGAGAATAAGAAGTATCAAGAACTGATCTGGTCTTGCGGAATTTAGTTATTATCGGATCTTATTGGGAATGCTGCCTTATTGAAAGGTAAGGTGGAACAAGGCAAATGTTACTTTAAAAATAATCGGGAGCGTTTGTCATTCTGAACGAACGTGAAGGATCTGTCAGAACCTGCGAGAGATTCTTTTTCGAAGCGGCACGACAAACCCGCCATTTGGGCTTTTGCAAAATGTCTGTTTGACCATAGGTCCAATTGATGGGCAACGAGTTGCCCATCCTACATTTTCGATTCAGAATGACGTTTACTTGCTTGTTTTCCTTTGATTGATAACATTATCCCCTGGTGGCCCCCATAAAGTAACCAATTTTGGGGGAGCTGTTTATCTCACTACAAAAGCAGGTTCACCAACGCCATCCAAAAGTTTGTGACATCCGCATCGGAGGGATTATCGGGCTCATGATAACTTGTTACAGAACCTCCATCCAGAATGTCTTCAATAAAGTCACCGGCATTGATTCCGCTATCCAGGTATTCTGTGCCTGTAAACTCTACAATAGTAGTGCAATGACTTTCGTTCATATCCCTGAAATACGGAATAAAATAGGAAAAATTATCAAGTGCATCATATTGCAAAATCATACGATCAATATCATCCGCCCAGAGCTGCAGAACCTGCTCCTTTTCCTCCGGGATGTTTTCATCTAGATCGAAAAATCGAGCATATGAATACATGGAGTAGTTGGCATCTCTCTTAAACAATGTGGTCGCCAGTTTGTCATTCGGGTGATAATAAGACAGTGCTTCGTTGATTTGACCAAAATCACCGTCGTAGTCAAATCCTGGCATGGCTGCAAGGTACTTGTTCAAAATGTAGTCCAGGTTCCACTCCTGTTTGATTTTCTGATGCAACAGGTATTGATTACCTTCTGTTTCCGTAGCAGAAAAAATAGGACCTGAATCGTTCAACAGAAAACTCTCATCGGGACCGAGTGCTTCCTTAAAAAAATGATAGTTGGTCAATGATCCGACGCCACCGGCACTGGAACCGGTTACCATCAGTTTTTTGATATTGGAGAATTCACCTTGAAGATAGGCAATCACTTTTTCGATATTTGTTGCACCAACATGATGATAGGTGATGGGTGGATTCTCTCCGGTAGGATCATCATAAATCTTAGTATTGTTGCCGCTGTGAACATCACCTGTGCAGTAAGGGATAAACACTTTATTCCAGCGTGAGGTCTGAACATTCTGACCTGTCGGATGGTTATTTAGCACCAGGGGCGATATTACGGCATTCACACTTCCGCCTTCCACGTTTGGATCCAGGTAATCCCCCAGGTTCATGAAATTGTCAGGGATTCCATTGGGATTAGCCGCACCACGGACACCTGTCTGGCCGGTACAACTTGGATAGTCCCAACAAGCACCACCTGGCTCGAGATATATCAATAAATTTTTGGTGTACCCATACAACCAATTCCAGAATCCCTTGGATTTCATTACAAAAATCTTGTATTGACTGCCGTTGCTGCAGATTGCACCGGGGATATCTACTTTTGTCCAACTGCCCCAAATGGCACCGGTGATATCATCTATGATGCCTTGTGATTGAACTTTATCTCCTGACTGCGCTGGTGCAAAAATTGAATTTTCGCCATACTTTGCTTCATAGTCCTCCGGAGACATGGAACCGGTTAAGAGGTTCAGGCGATCCACATCAGCCTCGCTCATTTCTTCATAACCCATGGACATCAACTCAGAAAGATTCTTTGTTGAAGCAGTTGAGGCGGTTGAACCGGATTCATCTGAATCTGCCTGTTTACAGGAAGTCAGCAAAGCAGCTGTCATGGCAACCACAATTAAAAGGGCGGCCAGGTGTAATAATCGTTTCATGTTTTTCTCCCTTTCTTTTTATTTAAATGAATCGAATTTTGTTCCGGCTAACATCACAGAATTCATCACAGGGAACCATCATATACCGCCCGATTTTCTGATCACCAATGCCGGATAATGTTGGTAAATCCAACATCACTTCATCCGAATACAATAAATATTTTGTTTGTCAACGGAAGAAAACATAATCTGTTTTATCGCATTTAACCGCTGAAATAACAGGAGAACCAATTAGTCAATAATATAGATATATTACAATTCAGAGTTACAAATTAATAAACGAATAACACTTTTAATAATTTTTTTGGGAAATCATTTAATAATCCACCTCTCAATATCAAACAGTATTTTTCCTGTTGCTTTCAGCCAAACAGGCACAATAAAGTCTAAAAAAAAACATCAATTTTGGAATTTTCCGGGGTAAAGACCTGCAAATAATTTAGTCATGATGACCAAAACGTTGATCGTTCACCTTATTTTTACTGGATGATCTGTTATTCGAGTGATATTCTGCTCTCAAATAGTAAACAATTATTCTGCCACACAACCGAAATTCAATATGCGAAACTCCTTGATTAAAAAGCTCGATTACAAAGCCAGACAATGGTTATATAAAGCCGTATTTCAAATGATCCTGGCAGACAAAAATGTGGCCAAAGAGGAAGTGGACTCCTTATTGGAATCGTTAAGACGTGTATCAGGCAAGGATATCAAAGATTTTTCCCAGGTTACCAGTTCGCCGGAATTCCTGGTTCCTTTAAAACCTTTGAGAGGTATCAGTTATGATCATGCATTTATAATCGTCGCAGAATTGGTAAGAGTAGCAGCAATCGATTCACGAATTGCCCTGGAAGAAGCGGAACTGCTCAAAGAAGTGCTTTCGTTGCTGGATTTTGACAATAGAGCTATCCAAAAAGTTGTTAAGTGGGCCAAACAACTGGCCACGGTAAATGCCGAAGAACACTATTTGAAGGAGGAACTGCTCTCTTATTACCTGAGTTCCTAGTTCCCCCTGATATTATCTATTCCCCTGCAAGACTGCCTATCCTTTTGGCAACCGTCTCTGCCTCTGTTACAATTCTTGCTACCAATTCTCCAACTGACAATGTGTCCTTTGTTCTGCCAATTACCTGACCACAGGGAAAGACGGCGTCTTTCCCCCCAACTATCCAGGCTTCTCCGGAAAGCTGACCGGACAATTTTGGCAGTAATTGTTCAAAACTTGCTCCATCCTGCTCCATTTGCAATATTTTCTCGGCCCATTCATTCTTAAGCACTCTGACAGGACTACTGATAGAACGCTGAATTATCATGGTATCAGTCAAACCTGCATCCACCATGTTTTGTTTTATTTCCTCATGAATTCTGCATTCCAAGGTATTTAAAAATCTGCTCCCCATGAGAACCGCTTCAGCGCCAAGAGATAGGGCTGCGACCAGACCCTTGCCATCACAAAAACCTCCACCTGCAATTAATGGGGCTTTGATACTTTCAGAAACTTCCGGTACTAAGACAGAAGTTCCGATATCCTCCATTCCGGGATGACCTCCACATTCCGAACCTACCACTGCAATAAGATCAACTTCCATGCGATCCACTTTGAGCGCATCCCGTAATCGTGCACATTTATGCAAATGGATGGCGCCGTTTTGACGAATTCTTTCCAAATGAGGTTCCGGACTTCTGCCGGCTGTTTCGATTATTTTGATCTTCTCCCTGTTCAAAATATCCAAGGTCACTTCAACGGTCCTGGCATCGTGTCCGGGAAACAGAGATACGTTTACCCCAAAAGGCTTATCTGTTAATTCCCTGATTTTATTTAATTCACTAACCAGGGATGCTTCGTCGGTAAACATGGATGATGCCAAGCAGGCAAACACGCCTGCGTTCGCGCATGCTGCCACAAATTCAGCATTGCTAATATGCATCATGGTGCCAACCTGAATGGGATAGTCTACTCCTAATAGCTCAGTGAATCTGGTTTTAAGCATTGTGATCCTTTTTTTTGTGTTGAATAAATATCCAGGTAGATATCAATTCTCCCGGTTTTTTATCGATAATTTTTTACAAAGGCAGTATCCATACCAGCATCAGCAACTATACAATTTTATTAAATATTTACAGATAGTTAATCACGATTCTATTTTTAGTCCGATACCTCAAATTGAAAATCCAATCAAAAACTGTTAAATAGTACAGTATAATCTATCTAATAATACAGGTTATCTAAAATTCTATCTTATTAAATAGTTATTTCGGTATTTGAAGATGACAGACCAGTTAAAAGTTGATGAAAACAAATTCTTTCGCGAAAGCACCATGCGAATTTGCGGTAACCTGGAAATAGATAAGGCACTGCAGGATTGTCTGCATTATATTCGCGATTACATCCCTGCTGATTTTATGGGATTTGTCATCTATCTTCCCGAGGAAAAATCATACGAAACAATCGCTGTTGCCCATTTGACCGGTAGTGATACGCTACCTGTCAAGGTCCCAGCCATGGAAAGGGAAGTAAAAAAACTGTCCGTTGATTTTACCAAACCACGTGTGACAATTTTCAATCAACCCTCAGAAATAACACAGCGGCAGTTTCCCAGCACATTCAACTGGCCGGAAGGTCCCACCATGGTAATTGAGATGGTACTTTCGGGTAAACGAATGGGTGCACTGATCATTATTAATGAACAAAACCAGAATTATTCAAAATATCACGCCCGATTATTATCGCTTTTAAATGAACCCCTGGGAATCGCACTCACTAACAGCATTCGTTATCGCAGGGTTAACCAACTGAAAAACATCCTGGCTGATGATAAGCGATACTTACAAAACGAACTACTCAATCTCACTGAACACGAAATTATAGGAGAGAGACAGGGACTAAAAAAAATCATGAAATCTGTTTACCAGGTAGCTCCCATGAATAGCCCTGTTTTGTTACTAGGTGAAACAGGAGTGGGAAAAGAAGTGATCGCCAACGCAATCCACCAGCTTTCTCCGCGTTGTGATGCGCCCTTCATTAAAGTGAATTGCGGAGCCATTTCCGATCAGTTGGTAGACAGCGAACTATTTGGGCACGAAAAAGGAGCATTCACCGGGGCAATCGCCAGAAAAAGAGGGAGATTCGAAAGGGCTCATGGTGGCACTATTTTTCTCGATGAAATAGGAGAGCTGCCCTTGGAAGCCCAGGTCCGTTTACTTCGGGTATTACAAGATAAACAACTTGAACGAGTGGGGGGCGAAGAGTCAATTCCGGTAGACTGCAGGATCATCACTGCGACCCACAGGGATCTGCCGAATATGATCGACAACGGCAAATTTAGAAAGGATCTGTACTTCAGATTAAAAATATTTCCCATCATGATACCTTCCCTGCGAAAGCGGAAGGTTGACATCCCTTTATTAGTGCAACATTTTATTCGTAAAAAGACCAGGGAACTGGCTCTTAGTCAATTGCCCTCCTTATCCCCTGAAGCACTGCCCCGACTAATGGCATATGAATGGCCGGGAAACGTCAGAGAGCTGGAAAATGCCGTGGAAAGAGCGTTAATTGTCAGCCAGGGGATGCCTCTTAATTTTGAAGACCTGGGAGGATTTCACGCAAAAGAAATAGGGACGACTATAAAAAATCATGATGAGTCGTTCACATCCCTTGAAGATATTATAAAACGTCAGATAATTAAGGCAATGGAGGCAGCGAGGGGGAGAGTAGAAGGGAAAAAAGGTGCAGCTGAATTACTCGCTATTCACCCGGGTACTTTGAGACAGAAAATGAGAAAACTGGATATTCCGTTTGGTAGAAATGCCCTGCATCTTTATAACAACGAGAGCTAGCAAGGTTTAACCAGGATTATCCCTGGTTAAACCTGGTTTTTATGGAATCGGCCAGGGCTAATGCCAGCTTTTGTCGAAAAGCACCACTGCGAAACCCTTTGCGATCCCTTTCGTTGTTGATATTCCCCACTTCGACCAGCACTGAGGTCGGTACTTTGCTGTATCTAAGTATACCGGGCAAGGTGCGCGTACCTTTACGATAGTAATAGCCTCTAACAGCAAAAGAAGAGTGAGTTTTCAGTCCCTTGGTTTTAAATGTATTGATGATGGTTTCTCCAAACTTGGAACTTAAAATAGCTGACCGGCTGTTTGCTTTGATCGGATACTTTATTTGCGGATTATACTCTTTTCTTATCTTGTATACTCTGTGTCTCTTGACAAAACTTTCCCTGCGAAGCCTGGCATCGGGGTAGTATACAGTGGCACCCTGTAATGATTTATGCAGGGCATCACCATGCAGACTGAGGAGAACAATATTATTGGCCGGCACCTTTTTTTGCCTTAGCGTTGAATAGATATGGTTTACCAACAAAATCCTCATATTAATACCGATCTTCACATTCTGAATATTATATCTCGGGTTAACCAGAATCACTTCATCGCTGTCCTTAGTTATTGACATTTTATCGACAGGATTCGGCTGATTAGGATCATGCAGGGTCATGTATACGTGGTATTTCCGGTCTTTAAGGATAGCTGCCAGTCGTAAAGCAATATCGTATACCGTTTCATCCTCGTAAATCCGATTTTTCTTTTTTATTGTTCCCCAAACAGCACCCGGGTCTTTTCCCCCATGCCCGGGATCGATGATAACATGAATCGGCACATCCCTGGATACAGCCATTTTTTCCGGTTCTTCTTCGACCGCTTCACTGGGGGTTGGTTTTTGTTGAACCAGATATTCTTCGCTAATCCACTCCAAGGGGATTTTTACTGCCATTCCCACCGGGATAAAACGTTCGTCTTTAATTCGATTAATTTTAAGCAGCTGATCGGCCATATTGTTGACGTCCTCAGCCAGGGTACGACCTGTAAAGCGAATAATCACCGATGAATAGAAACTTTCTCCTTTTTTTATGGAGTAGTACGCATACTTTTTTCCAAACTGGTCCTCTTTTACCACCAAAGGCTCTTTCACTTCTACCGGTTTCAGGTTTAACTCCGGCCTGACCCATTCCCAGGGTATGTTAACCACATCCCCAATTCCCAGGTATTTACCACCATGTTTCAATTTGTTGTATTGGATGATCTGACTGGCTGAAATCTCCTTAATTGCGAAAACACCGGCGATTAAGCTGATGGTCTCCCCCTTGAACATAACCCTGTGCGCCCATACATTTTCTTCGCCCGAATCATTTGGAAACAGGGTCTGCAACACAAGGCTCTGCATGTTATCGTTCAAAACCTTAAAAGGAAATCTGACAAATTGCCCCTTTTGCAATGCCTTATTTTTATTATATTTTCTGATCTTTTGAAAATTGTTCCGCCAATCCCGCATGGTCCAAGCAGCAAATCGAAAGGCACCTTCGCCGGGCCTGGGGCGGATGTAAACAATGATGTTGCGACCATCAAATCCAACTTTGAATTTCTGATTCTTACCAAAGGTGTATTCTTTGAGTTTTAACTTAGGTGATTTTGCGAAGAAATGCGGTGTTGGAAAAACGGAAACAAAAACAAAAGACAGGAGAATGGCAATGACTAAGCGGGATTTATGAAACATCACAAAAAACATTCGTGTTTGGGGTTAGCAAATTAGCAATGTGACTGCAACCTTTAGCTCTCTACTTAATACTATTTCAGGAAATCCCGCAATGGCAATTCCTGAATTGCCCTTCTCTGAAAAAGGAGTCACAGGGGGTCAAATGATCCCACTCGGTCTACATTTTATCATGGATGACGTTACACCTGAAAACGATTCTTTGCGAAGAAACGTTCTGACAGGTGTTGTTACAACATTTATATGCCTTTACCTAGTTTTTACAGAGGTTTCCGGCTAGTTGAAACGGCTTTGATTTCCTCATTGTAAAAACAGGATTAAACAGTTGATCTACAATGGGTAATTTCCTTTTAAACCACGTCCTGTCCTGAATTATCATCATCATCTTGCAAAACTGAATGGCTTATGGTAGGTGATGGTTTTCTAATAATTTCTTGTGTTGCCTGAATTCGTATTTTTAGGAGCGAAATTCGGCAACCTACCAAAAAAGGAGGGACTTTTATGAAAAGTATGAAATGGTTGTCACTGCTGATCGCATGTGCATTTTCTTTTGCCACGGCAGCGTGGGCTGGAGAGACACTGGATCAAGTCAAAAAAAAGGGTTTTATCCAGGTTGGCGTAAACGGTAGCGTCTTTGGTTTCAGTGCTCCTGACAAAGGTGTCTGGAAAGGACTGGATGTAGATACCGCTCGAGCCGTATCTGCAGCTGTTTTTGGTGATCCCGACAAGGTAAAATACACTCCGTTGACTGCCGTTCAAAGATTCACAGCTTTGCAATCCGGTGAAATAGATCTTCTTACCCGTAACGCTACACACACCCTGAGCCGGGATACAGCCCTTGGCTTGGACTTTGTGACAGTTAACTACTATGACGGCCAGGGATTCATGGTCCCTAAGAAGCTTGGTATCAAAAGTGCCAAGGAGTTAAGCGGTGCGTCGGTATGTGTACTTCCCGGAACTACAACCGAATTAAATGCTGCGGATTTCTTCCGAACTAATAAAATGAAGTGGAAGCCTGTAGTTATTGAAAATACAGCTGAATTATCAAAGACATTTTTCGCAGGCCGGTGTGATGTCATGACATCTGACATTTCCCAGCTGGCTGGTATTCGAGCAAGTGGTCCCAATCCTAAAGGATATGCCATCCTGCCTGACGTTATTTCAAAAGAGCCGTTAGCTCCCGCAGTTCGACATGGTGACAACCAATGGAAAGACATTGTTAATTTCTCTGTTCTGGCAATGATCAATGCTGAAGAATTGGGAATTACTTCCAAAAACGTTGATAAAATGCTCAAGAGCAATGATCCTAAGATCAAGCGTTTCCTTGGTGTAACTCCTGGTAATGGGAAAGCACTGGGTCTGGATGAAAAATTTGCTTACAACATCATCAAGATGGTTGGAAATTATGGTGAAGTTTTCGAAAGAAACGTTGGACCTAAGACAGCTGTTGGTCTGGAAAGAGGACTCAACGCTCTTTGGAAGAATGGCGGTTTGATGTATTCTCCTCCGTTTAAATAAGCTGCTGGTTTAAAAAATAATCCGGATGGAAAGTCCTCCCTGAGGATTCAACAGAGGACCTTTCCATCTGTTTTATCCACATTTTATTGGGCATTCGTCATATCACATTATCTTCTATTACATACTCGATGCAACCAGCAGAAACAGATACCACCAAGGTACATTTTTGGAACGATCCAAAAATTCGCTCCATCGTATACCAGATTGTGACACTGGGCACAGTCTGCCTGATCGGATTCTACTTGTTTTCCAATACTCAGGCCAATCTTGAAAGACAATCCATTGCCACCGGGTTCGGCTTTCTGGAGAAAGAATCGTCTTTTGAAATCGGCGAATCATTGATTTCATACTCCGCAGCCGATACCTATGCCAAAGCCCTTTTCGTCGGATTTCTCAACACTCTCAAAGTCTCTTTCATTGGTATTATCATCACTGTAATTTTAGGGACGTTTATCGGGATCGCCCGACTTTCAAGCAATTGGTTGGTTTCCAAGATTGCAGGTATTTACATTGAAGTGTTCCAGAACATACCTGTATTGCTACAATTGTTTTTCTTTTACGCCATTTTCTACGAAATCTTCCCTTCTCCTCGTCAAGCATTGAATCCCATGCCAGGCGTTTTTCTGACAAATCGAGGAATCGATTTTGCTGTTCCGGTTTATCAAACGGCCCATACCTACATGCTGATTATGTTTCTTCTAGCCTGTATTGTTTCCTATATGATAAAGCGATGGGCAAAGGCGAGACAGGATAAATCAGGAAAGACATTTCCGGTATTCACTGTATCAACGGCATTGATTTTTGGACTACCGTTGCTCACCTGGCTTCTGTTTGGTGCCCCGACAGAGATGGATATTCCTGTATTAGCGGGATTCAATTTTGAAGGAGGTGTGAATCTTAGCCCTGAATTTGGAGCCTTGTTAACAGGCTTGGTTCTTTATACCGCTGCATTTGTTGCAGAAGTGGTTCGGGCAGGAATCCAGTCAATCAGCCACGGGCAGACCGAAGCTGCCATGTCCATCGGCTTAAAGCAGGGACAAATCATGAACCTCATTATCCTGCCCCAGGCTTTGCGAGTGATTGTCCCGCCTTTGACAAGTCAAATGCTGAATTTGACGAAGAACAGTTCCCTGGCTGTAGCGATCGGATTTCCTGATTTTGTAGCCGTTGCCAACACATCCATTAACCAGACCGGCCAGGCCATAGAGGGGGTAGCATTGATCATGATTTGTTACCTGACCTTCAGTTTGCTGACGTCCGCCTTTATGAACTGGTATAATAAACGAATTGCACTTGTTGAACGATAAACAACTATGACTGAGTCTACACAAGTAAAACCTATAAACCCCATGGATGTTAAGCCACCTGTTGTGGATGTGGGTGTTATCGGCTGGTTAAGAACAAATCTGTTTAACGGATACCTGAATTCAATAATAACCATCATTATTTTTATTGGGCTGGTCCAAGTCATCCCTCCTTTCATCAAATGGGCATTTATTGATGCCTTTTGGACCTCGCCGGGTGCTGTATGTCAAGAAGCCGGTGATGGTGCCTGCTGGTCGGTGGTATTTACCAATTTCAGATACATCATTTTTGGCTTTTATCCCCTGGATCAACACTGGCGACCTGGCCTTGCCATGATCATCTTATTTGCACTGGTTTTTTACTCCCGGAATCGCAACAACTGGAAAAAAAGCCTTGCCTATATTTGGCTGGTTGGCTTGATCGTAATGGGCTTCTTGATGGCAGGCGGAGTCCTTGGTTTGGAACCCGTTGAAACAGGCAAATGGAGCGGATTACCATTGACTCTGCTACTATCTATAATTGGAATGGTGGCCTCATATCCGCTGGGAATAGTTTTGGCCTTGGGCAGACAGTCAAAAATGCCGGCAGTGAAATCGATCTGCGTCGTCTATATTGAACTGATTAGGGGTGTGCCTTTGATCAGCCTGCTGTTTATGTCCTCAGTGATGTTTCCCCTGTTCCTGCCGGAGGGAGTAACAATCAACAAGATCATCAGGGCACAAATGGCGATCATACTCTTTTGGGCTGCTTATATTGCCGAGGTGGTGCGAGGTGGACTACAGGCAATCAATAAAGGTCAATATGAAGCCGCTGAATCCCTGGGCTTGAACTACTATCAAAAAATGAGATTGATCATTCTGCCCCAGGCATTGAAAATTGTGATTCCGCCTTCCGTTGGTATTTTGATCTCCGCTTTCAAAGATACATCACTGGTCGTGATCATCGCTTTGTATGACATATTAAACACTATGAAATCTACCCTGGCGCATCCTGAGTGGATGGGTTTCAGCACGGAAGCCTACTTATTCGTGGCAGCATTATACTTTGTCCTCTGCTGGGCCATGTCCAACTACTCAAGAAGACTTGAAGCCGAACTGGATTACAAAGCCTGACCGGATGGTTTTTTCCTGTTAATTCTTTTAATAACAACTGACTGAAAAATACATGACTACTGAACAAGACCTCAACACCGCAGAAACATCATCCGCGCCGATCATTACCATTGAAGAGATGCATAAATGGTATGGAGATTTTCATGTTCTGGCTGATATTAATTTAAACGTTAAAAAAGGTGAAAGGATTGTCATTTGCGGACCTTCCGGCTCCGGAAAATCAACCATGATTCGCTGTATTAACCGATTGGAAGAACACCAACGAGGCAAGATCATCGTCAATGGCATCGAGTTAACCAACGATTTAAAAAATATCGAAAAAGTCAGGGCAGAAGTGGGAATGGTATTCCAGCATTTTAATCTTTTCCCCCACCTGACTATTTTGGAAAACCTTACCCTGGGTCCGATCTGGGTGCGTAAGATGCCAAAAAAAGATGCAGAAGAACTTGCTATGCACTACCTGAATCGAGTGCAAATACCCGAGCAGGCAAAAAAATTCCCCGGTCAGATTTCCGGAGGACAACAACAACGTGTAGCCATTGCGAGAAGTTTGTGCATGAAACCTCAAATCATGTTGTTTGATGAGCCAACCTCAGCCCTTGATCCTGAAATGATTAAAGAAGTATTGGATGTAATGGTTGACCTCGCTGAAGGAGGTATGACCATGTTGGTAGTTACTCATGAGATGGGATTTGCCAAAACAGTGGCACATCGGGTGATGTTCATGGACGAAGGCCAAATAGTGGAAGAAAACGAACCCAATGAGTTTTTCGATAATCCACAACACGACCGTACCAAACTGTTTTTGAGCCAGATTTTGTAGTAAGGAGAGAAAACAAGGGTATCAATTGGCGGGTTATATCACAGGGTATAACCCGCCTTTTTTGTTTCGATAACTAACAACGCATTTTTGGATATTCTTTAAAGTTAAAGTATTTGCCGGGCAAATCCAAAATCGTGTGTTGTTGTAGTCAGTTATCGGTTATCTGTTATTGGTCTTTAGTGAAAACTCTCCTTTTTGTTGTTTTAAGCAATAGTTCAAAAGATAAAGATTCATTTTTTACCAGGGAGATGGTTTACCATATTTTTTCCAAACTCAAGTAAATGTTCCGCAAACCGATAGCTGATAAGTGATTAGGACTATGATTGCGCTGCGCGCCTCGCTTCTCACACTCAGAATGACACCTAACTATTTAAACTTCCTTAGCTTAACTGCATTTTCTGCTAAACTACCAAATTGTGATTAATTCAAATAATCTTCTATGACTATCACCATAGATTTTCAACCCGTCGGAAGAAAAGCTGAAGTTGACTCAAACACGTCAATATTGAAAGCTGCCCAGTCTGTCGGTATAGGCATTTCTGCAATTTGTGGAGGTCAGACTTCCTGTGGCAAATGTCTGATACGTATAATCGGTCCTTATAAAGCAAACTCCCCCACTGCTATTGAAACAAAAAAAATTGCTGAAAAAGAGATAAAAGCCGGATATCGTCTGGCGTGTCAGACCGTTCTTAGCGATTCTGCCGTCATTGAGATTCCACCGGAGTCTTTAACAGCACCCCAGCGAACGCAGGTTGAAGCTTCAGAAATAAAAGTCGGTTTTGCGCCTGCTATCACTTGCCACAAGATTGAAACATCCGGGTTAAACCAGGATATTCCGGAAAGTGATTGGGACTATCTTAAAAAACTTATTCAGGAAAAAACATCCTTTCAAGTTGAACAGGTGCCATTGGCACTTCTGACGAAACTACCCGAAAAACTCCGTTGCGAAGAAAAGATAATAAAAGCTGTTTTCCGGCATGAACGGTTGATCGCACTCGTATCTCCAGATGATCCGGTGTTAGGCATTGCGGTGGATATTGGTACAACTAAAATAGCAGCTTATCTTGTGGATCTTGAATCCGGTAAGACCCTTGCTCAAGCGGGAACCATGAACCCACAGATTGCTTACGGGGAGGATGTAATGGCTAGGATAGCTTTAATCATGGGGGACAGCCAATCGCAACAAACCCTGCAAACAACTGTTGTAGAAACATTGAACGGCTTGATAGTCAGACTATGCGAGGAAGTTAACAAAGATCCCTTATATCAATCTCACTTAGACCCGGATCAGATTGTAGAGTGGGTGGTGGTCGGAAATTCCGCTATGCACCATATTTTTTTAGGCTTACCTGTTCAACAATTAGGTTTAGCCCCCTATGTTCTGGCAACTTCCAGCTCTTTGAACATACTCGCATCCGAAATTGGATTGATCGGTGCAAACGAAGCATGGTTGTATTTACCGCCTAACATCGCCGGCTTTGTAGGTGCAGACCATGTTGCAATGTTGCTCGGTTCAGGAATCAATGACGAAGATGCCACAACATTATATATCGACATTGGCACCAACACTGAGATTACACTGAAACACCCGGGAGGGATGATAGCTTGTTCAGCAGCTTCAGGCCCAGCATTTGAAGGTGCCCATATCAAAAACGGCATGCGGGCTGCCGAAGGTGCCATTGAAAGAGTAAGAATTGAGGATTCAAAAATACACTATCAGACGATCGGAAACGGCAAACCTGTTGGCATTTGTGGTTCAGGCGTTCTGGATGCAATCGCACAAATGGTCAGGAATAACATTATAAATAAAAACGGTCGTTTCAATGAACAGCATCCGTTTGTCGTTGATAAAAAAGGAGTCGTGATCGTCTCAAAAAAAGACTCAAAACAGCAGCGAGAAATCATTATAACAAGAAAGGACGTAAGTGAGATTCAGCTGGCCAAGGGCGCCATTCGGACTGCTATTGAATTGATATTAAAAGAGGCAGGAGTCACTAAAAAAGAGATTGCTTGTGTTAAAATCGCAGGTGCCTTTGGAAGTTATATCGATATCAACAGCGCTATAACCATTGGTTTACTCCCGGACTTTCCGGATTGTGATTATAGTCAAATTGGTAATGCCGCAGGATCGGGAGCCAGGCAGATGTTGCTGTCTGTGAAGCAAAGAGAGGAAGCAGAAAGAATCGCTGGTGATATGGAC
>JAKSDL010000384.1 GCA_022360105.1 Pseudomonadota bacterium | reverse complement strand
TTTAAATTGAATGCGATATTTCTATCTTTCGCCAGCTGACAAACAAATTCCGCTTCCTGATCACTTTCTTTTCTCAACCCGTGGTGAAAATGTACCACATGCAAATCAAAATCTATCTTGATACGAAAGGAATCCAATAAAACAAGCAGACAAACAGAGTCGACCCCTCCACTTACTGACACAATTACCTTGTCATCGGTTCTCAGTAATCCGTGACGCATGATAAATTGGAAGATACCAAAGGCAAATCTATCTAAAAAGGATTGTTCCGGCATGATTATCGCTTTATCAATTGATACAATTCGAAAGTGAGATCCTGGTTTAGTTACTGATATTTCCTGTTTTCAAGGAGGGGGAGCACTAGTATACGGGATTGCCAATAGTTTGAGAATGCATTATTCTGTAAGGAGAATTGGAAAGTTGATTTTAGGTGAGTAAAATAGTCAATATCCAATCATCTTAGATGATTAAATCCTGTTTGCCGCGTTATTCAAATAGGGTTTTATAAATAATCCGGAGTCTGATACATGGTGAGCGGATCAGGTTATAATGTTTTGGTTGTCGATGACGAGCAGTTCATTTTGGACAGCCTGACTGGATTTCTGGAGGATTTTGAATTTAACGTATCCAGGGCTGATAGCGCTGAAGCGGCAATTAATCTGCTGGAAGAAGCAAAAATTGATGTTGTCATAGTTGATCTTCGCTTACCCGGTATGAGTGGGGATATATTGATTCAAAAAATACACAATCTTTATCCGGACATTCGATTCGTCATTCACACTGGTTCTGTTGGGTATGTGCTATCCGATGAATTAAAAGCCATTGGTATGAAAACGGAAAATGTCTTTTTCAAACCTGTTCCCGACCTTACGATTTTAGTTGACTCTGTGCTCGCCTTGGTAGAAAAAAAAACTGATAATTAGATCACATTCCGCGACAAATCCCAAAAAAATAATTCTGTATTGGTATTAGAAATGAAAAACGTTGTTGTCTATTCAAAAGACTATTGCCCATTTTGTGTCAGAGCTAAAGAGCTACTCGCTTCCAAGGGTGTCAGCTATGAAGAAATTGAAGTGGATGTTTATCCCGAACGTTTGACGGAAATGATAGAAAAAGCCAATGGTCGACGAACGGTTCCCCAGGTTTTTATAAATGATCATCACGTTGGAGGATGTGACGATCTATATGATCTGGAAAGGGCAGGAAAATTGGATGAACTGTTGCAGATCGATTCTGCTGCCGAAGACTCGATTCATAGAAAAATCATCATTTTGGGATCGGGTCCTGCCGGTTACACCGCAGCAATATACGCTGCCAGGGCCAATCTTTCTCCGTTGATTATCACCGGTCCGCAAAAAGGTGGGCAGTTGACAACTACGACAGATGTGGAAAACTTCCCTGGTTTCCCTGAAGGTGTGGATGGCAATGAGTTAATGGTGCAAATGGAAAAACAGGCGACTCGGTTCGATACGGAAGTTGTGTTTGGTGAAATAGCCGATGTTGATATTTCCAAACGACCATTTGAATTAAAGGAAAGTGGCAAGACATACACTTGTGATGCCCTGATAATTGCCACCGGGGCATCCGCCAGATACCTGGGTTTAGACAGTGAAATCAAATATAAAAACAAAGGGGTTTCAGCCTGTGCAACCTGCGACGGATTCTTTTTCAAAGGTCAGAAGGTAGCCGTTGTCGGGGGAGGAGACACGGCACTGGAAGAAGCGTCCTACTTAACGAATTTTTGCGAGCATGTTTATCTTATACACCGCAGGAATGAATTTAGAGGAAGCAAAACAATGCAAGACCGGGTGTTAAACAACGAAAAAGTCACGGTAAAATGGGATTCCGTTGTCGAAGAAGTCGTTGGGGATGGAAATAGTATGACCGATTTGCGCATAAAGAATGTCAAAAGCGGAGAGATATCGGAGCTTGGTGTAACAGGTTTGTTTGTGGCGATCGGACACACACCCAATACCAAATTGTTTAAGGGATCACTGGATATGGATAAAAACGGCTACCTGCTACCAAAATCAGGAAGCACGGCATTGAACGTTGAAGGCGTTTTTGCCTGTGGAGACGTAATGGACAGCGAATACCGCCAAGCTGTAACCGCAGCAGGCACAGGCTGCATGGCAGCAATCGATGCTGAACGCTGGTTAGCTGATCAAAAATAAGTCTTTTCACCGGGTATTACTTACCCGGTACTCCTCTTCATTTCCCCGCCAAAAATTATTGAGCGTTTTACCTCTCTGGTCTTCTCTTTGCATTTCTTGATTAAACCCGTAATACCGTCGCGTTGTATGACTGGTAACAGCTTGAAAAGCAAGGATAAAAGATGTCAGTAAAAATATTTGATCGAAATATGGCAATGCTGGAAAAAGCCATGGAATTAAGATCCAAAAGAAATTCCATGATTGCGGCTAATATTGCCAACCGTGAAACCCCTGGTTACAGGGCACAGGATCTCGTATTTGAAAAGGCCCTGGATACGGCTTTATACAGTAACAAACCAGGAGATCTCCAAGTTTCCGATCCCCGGCATTTTGACGGTCGACAGGAAATTCCCATTGAGGATGTCACCGGCTCACAAATCAACAGTCACAACCCTGATCCACGCATAGACGGTAACACGGTAAATCTAGATAAGGAAATGGCTAAACTGGCGGAAAACCAATTGATGTACCAGGCCGCAGCAAGATCTGTTAACTGGAAATTCAGATTGCTAAAATCGGCAATCATGGAAGGAGGTAGATAATGTCAATGTTTGATAGTATGGAGATCAGTTCATCCGGTTTAGCTGCTCAACGAACCAGGATGAAAACCATTTCCAGCAATATTGCCAATATCAACACCACTCGCACGCCGGGTGGCGGCGCTTATCGACGGAAAGAAGCCATTTTTGCCGCCATGCCGGCAGATAAATCTTTTCATGAAGAACTGGTATCGCAAGAAGCGGATGATGGAACCAGGCATGTCAAAGTCGTTGGTGTTGTTGAAGACAGCAGACCTCCCAAAATGAAATATGATCCGACTCATCCGGACGCCAATGAAGAGGGATACGTTGAACTACCAAATATTGATGCCGTTGAAGAAATGACCAATCTTATGATTGCCAAACGATCTTACGAAGCAAATATTGCTTCGATCAACGCAACAAAAAACATGATTCTTCGCACCCTGGAAATCGGAAAATAAAAAATAAACCTTTTATGTTAGATAGAAGGAAAAAAGATGACTGAAATTAATAAAATTGACTTGTTGAAAATCGATGCCAAACTCCAGGCTCGGAAAAAGAACGCACAGCAAAGTCAGGATACCAAGTTTGAAGACCAACTTTTACAGACGGTTAAAAAGCTTGAAAATATGGGTAGTGAAATCAATAAAATGATGGAAAATAGTGGTGTCCAAATCACTCCCAAACCAGCAGGCGAATCTACCATTCCCAAGAACAAGGTAGGAAATTTGGATAATGTTGTGGAAAATTTTTCCGCAAGCGGGAAATCATCTATCAAGACGGCAAAAAACATCGCTGCTCAATATGAAGCGATGAACCAAAAGAAGCAATCATAATCTGAGTGCTAATCAATAACGACTTCTGGGGGCAGATTCATGGCAAACTCAATACAACAATCTTCGGTCACCGTTCAAAAGACCCAAGTACCAAGACCTGGCACACCAAGATCAGCGGCAAAGCACATATCCGATTCTTTTCAAAAAATGTTTGATGAAGTGAACAAAGACCAAGTATTTGCTGAAAAAAAAGTGGCTGATCTGATGACACGTAAAAACAAGGATGTCTCCGGCACAGTAGTGGCGATGGAAAAAGCAGACGTTTCCCTGCGAATGTTGATGGCCGTTCGCAATAAGATTGTCAGTGCCTATCAGGAAATCATGAGAATGCAAGTTTAATCTACACCCAGGTAATAACGCAACAAAACAAAAGGATTGAAAGCGATGGCTGAACAAACTGCTGATAATTTCGTATCCGATTTTCAAACACAATTTCAGAATTTCTTCCAGGGTTTAACCACCGCGAAAAAGATCTTTCTTTTTTCATCTTTGGGAGCGATCCTGATCGGCCTGGTTTCATTTGTCTATTTCTCCCAACAAGTGACGTGGGCACCGCTGGTAAGTGGAATGACCCAACAGGATGCCGGCAATATCGTTCGCAAACTGGAAGAGCTTAATATCGAATATGTTCTCCAACCAGGAGGAAATACAATTCTGGTTCCCGCCTCCCAGGTTGACAAGGTTAGGCTGGATATTGCCTCTTCAGGCATTCAGATGGGCGGCATCGTCGGTTTGGAGATATTTGACGAAAGTAACTTCGGGGCTACCGAGTTTCAACAGAAAGTCCAATACAAAAGGGCACTTGAAGGAGAGTTGGCCAGATTAATCACCCAGATTAAAATGATCAACACGGCAAAAGTGAATCTGGCTCTTCCCGAAAAATCGCTATTCCTTGATGAAGAAAAGCACCCGACAGCTTCTGTGGTTGTGGATGTAGGAAACAATCAACGTTTGACCCAAAGAGAAGTAACCACCATTATCAACCTGGTTTCGGGTTCTATTGCAGGTATGGCTCCACAGGATGTCAGAGTTGCTGACCAAAGCGGTAGTTTGCTTTCAAAAGGTTTGACTGATCCTGATAGTGCAGAGATTCGAAACAAGAACTATCACTACCAACAAGTCGTTGAGCAACGACTGCAAGACAAATTGTTGACTCAACTGGAAAAAATAACCGGTCCCGATCGAGTTGAGGTCCGTGTTTCCGTAAAAATGGATTTTGATTCCAGCGAAATTACCGAAGAACTGATCGATCCGGATTTATCCGCCGTATTAAGTGAAGAAGTAAACACGGAAGATTCCACCGGTTCACGCTCTATTCCTGTTGGTGTTCCCGGAGTAACTTCCAATTCTCCGGAAGTCAGGGCTGGTGCCAGTGAGGTAGCCAATGTGTCCACCGTAAACAAACGAACCAAACGCACCAATTTTGTAAACAGTAAACGACACATCACCCGTACCAAATCCGCAGGCAAAATTCTTAGAATGAGTGTTGCCGTGTTATTGGATGGTCGTTATGAATACATCCGCGATGAAAGCGGAGAAGTGATTGGCAGTCCCCAATACATGCCGAGAACTCCGGAAGAGATGGAAACCATTGAGTTGGTTGCCAGGCAAACCGTCGGTTTCGAAGAATCCAGGGGGGATACGATTACCGTTAAAAACATGAAATTCTCACAACCCCTGGTAGAACAGGAAAAACTGAAGCAACATCAGCGTGATGCTACCAGGAAGTTTGTGATCGATCTGATCCGCTTCATCCTGGTCGGTGTGATCATCGTCCTCCTGATCTTCATGGTTATCAGACCCATGGTTCAAAAGCTTTCCGCGAAGCCGGAAGATCTGGATCTGCTTATGGGCTTACCTACAACCATTGGTGAACTTGAAGGTGAAGAACTCGAAATTCCAACAGAAAAGGAAACTGGAATTCCACCAAGAGACAAAATTATCGAAATTGCAAGACAAGATCCTCTCAAAACTGCGACACTTATCAGAAACTGGTTGCGGGAAAAGAAAGGAACTTAATCGATACCTTCACGGGAATCTATGGAATACTATAAACCACCTGAATTTGCAGACGCCTCGACAGATACAACAGAAGCTGAAGAGGCTATGCAAGGCTTTTCTGATGCAGATGACTCCTCCAGCCAGCCCGAGGATTATGTTGCCAACATCCTAGAAGACAAAGGTAAAAAAAAGAAACGACGGGTCGACTACTCCCAGTTTAATTCTGCCGAGTTCAACGAGGTTGACACCCTGTTAACCAATGTTGAGGATTACTCAAAAAGAATTCGGGAAGATGTTGACAAGTATGCCCGGCAGGTCCGCAATGAAACCGACCTGTTTCGGTCAGAAATTGAACTTGAGTTAGCAGCCGCCTTGATCAAGCGGATGGAGGCAGAAAAGAAAGCCCAGGAAATCATACAAAATGCCGAAGATACAAGAGACGAGGTCCGAAAGCAGGGGCATGAAGAAGGATTCAAAGCCGGCTTCGAAGAAGGCATTAAGCAGCACAAAGTAGAAAACGAAAAAAACACCGGTGCGGTTTTAGGACTTTTAAATGACCTGAAAAACCTGCGAAAGCAGATGACCCAAAAGTTTGAAAATCAGATTGTACACCTCAGTCTCCTCATGGCTCAAAAAGTTGTCCACAAACATTTGAAGGCAGACAAAAAGCTTGTTTTAGGATTGTTAAAAAAATCGATGCAACATTTCGAAGGTAAAGGCAATATCAGGATAAAAGTCCACCCTGTCGAGTATCAATTTATCCTGGACAACCAAAGTGAATTGGAGAGCTTTCTGGATGAAAACCAGGTTGTTAATGTGCGATCTGACGACACCGTCAGCCCGGCCGGACCAGTTATTGAAAGCGATTTCTCCTACATTGATCTCAGTTTGCAAAAACAGTTCAACGAAATTGAGGAACGACTCAACCTGTGCGTGGATGATCGCAAAAGTCTTTTTACCTAAACAGTTAACAATAGGTCTATTTTGTTTGATATAAAGCCTTACATAGAATTGATGGAACAAACTCAACCGGAAAAAGTTGAGGGCAAAGTGGATGAAGTTGTCGGCTTTTTAATTAAAGCTCACAATCCCGGCCTGCGTATCGGCAGCAGTTGTTCCATTGTCAATCCCTCTACAAACGAGATCGTACCTGGGGAAGCCGTGGGCTTTAAGGATGACAAGATACTGGTGATGCCATTAGGCGAAATCAGGGGAATCGGACCACAAAGCAGAATTGTTCCCACCACGGACCAGCCGACCGTGACTGTCGGTGATGCTTTGTTAGGCAGAACAATTGACGGCATGGGAAATCCGATCGATGGATTGGGTTCGATAGATGCAATCACAAAAGTTCCGCTGTACAAAGAGCCTATCAATCCGCTTCAACGCCGACGCATCGATAGTCCGCTTGATGTTGGAATCAAAGCAATCAATGGGGTTCTCACGGCAGGAAAAGGACAGCGCCTGGCTATTCTATCCGGTTCAGGAGTCGGTAAATCAGTCCTTTTAGGTATGATGGCCAGAAATACTACAGCGGATGTAAACATCATCGGATTGATTGGTGAACGTGGGCGTGAGGTAAAAGAATTCATCGAGCGCGATCTTGGAGAGGAAGGTCGAAAGCGTTCCATTGTAATAGCGGCAACTTCTGATCAATCTCCTTTGGTTCGTATTCGAGGAGCCTTCCTTGCGACAGCTATTGCTGAGTATTTCCGGGAGCAAGGCAAAGATGTGTTGCTGATGATGGACAGTGTAACCCGTTTCGCCATGGCACAAAGGGAAATAGGGCTTGCTGTCGGCGAACCTCCAACCACCAAAGGTTACCCACCCTCTGTTTTTGCCTATCTCCCCAAATTATTGGAAAGAGCAGGAAATTCCGCTGCAAAAGGGTCATTGACAGGATTTTATACGGTGTTAGTGGAAGCAGATGATCCGCTGGATCCAATTGGGGATGCTGTGCGTTCTATTGTGGATGGTCATATCCTTTTGGACCGGGAAATTGCAGCCCGTGGGCATTATCCTGCCATCGATGTACTGCGTTCAAAAAGTAGGGTAATGGTCGATGTAACCTCTCCGACCCATCAGGAGAATTCCAGGAGACTAATTCAGACCCTGTCCACGTACAAGGAAGCCGAGGACTTAATCAATATTGGAGCCTATGTAAAGGGTTCGAATCCAAATATTGATTACGCAATTAAAAAGATAGATGAAATAAATAGTTTTTTGAGGCAGGGTATTCTAGATAGTGCCTTGTTGCTGGAATGTGAGGCCATGCTGGAACAGATGTTTCAAGATCACCCTCAAGGCAATTCCAATCAAAATCAATTTGAACAACCCGCTGCATAGAACTTTTCGGAATAGTCATTTCCGGCCAGCCTGTTAAGATCGTCTGATTGTTTCCCTGACTTTTTCAACAAATTTTTCCTTGTCCTTCAGACTGGTCTTAGCGACCAGAACCACCGCAAATTCATCCTTTAGATGATGATATATCCCCAATAACATGCAACCTAGCGGAAGGTTTAGATTTGCTGCAGTCCTTTCATCAACGGAAACAAATCCATTTTCTTCGGCGCTTGCATTGCGTGCCAGCTTGATGGAATCTTCTATGTTTCGCATGTTGATATTTTGCAGATAAGCGACGATTCTTTTTGGAATGTATCCCTTATTGATCATAATGGCTGCTTTACGCGCATTGGTATCCAGGGTGTTCGCTAACACTGTCACAGTCGACTGCACGTCATAATTTCGCATCAGCTTTAACAATTCTGTCAGCAAGGTTTTGTTAATAATTCGTTCACTGATCAGCGGGAATTGTTCCCGGGATTCAGACCGGGAAACTGGTTTTGGTTTCGAATCAGCCTTGGGTTCATCTGAGTCACCTTCCTGACGAGCATCGGCTACTCTGGATTTAAAGTACTTGTTTTCTCCCTTGAGTTTTTTCCCGAATAAATTGAATAAAGCCATTATAACCAGTGAGCTAGTGTTTTTAAAAAATGAGATTGGTTTTGAGTATTGTTTTCCAGTTGGTAGGAAATTGCAACGCTTTTTATTTTGAGGCCTGAATGTCGGAAGTCTTTGTTCTCCATTCTTGCATGTCAGTGATCAATCGTTAGTCACCATTTCACATGAAATTAAAAACCATGAGATCGATCAGCTTTTTAAGCACATCACTTGACTATTGACCACTCCGATCATGTACATTTATCACCTGTTTAAATGTATAAACCGACTTTTCCGGAGGCATTCATAATTCCATTGACTGTTCTTTTACCTATGGCTTCCGCTTTGAATCCTCCAGGAGAGGATTGATTTTTATCGGCAGCATTGACAATGTACTATGAATTGTCCGTAAATGCATAAAAATCGACTCTGAGTAGTCAAGACAATTTAATCAGTGTATCCTGGCTTGAAGCTCAAGTAGTCAAGATGCATCTTATGTTTATGACACAAAAAAGAAAATTTTTATCCTAAGCCGTATGACGACTAATCTAAGCAGAAGAAAATTCATCCAGCAGATGATGATTGGCGGTTTAACAACCCCTGTGCTTCTAAATATGCTTTCATCCAATCTCCTGGCTGAAACAGAGAAATCGAAGCAATCCATTATTTGGGTGCTTGGTCAAAGCAGTGGCATTCATCGTTCCGGTGTTTGGAGCTATCCGGGATTTCATACATTTATGGAAAAGCATTTTACTTTGATAGAATCTGATTCACCGGATATTCAGGAAATTACTATTGAAAGTAGCGAAAACGGGGGCGGTCACATTTTGATTCTTGATGGATACTTCTCCCAAGACTTGGACGATCCAATTAATATACTACTTAAGGATTTAATAGTCGTTTCACGTGCTGCCATTCTGATGGGAAATGAAGCTTCCTACAGTCAATCGGCTCCGGATGGTTTTTTAGACCTGGAAAAAGAATTGCTCTACCTGGTTGAAACTCCTTATTTTAAACTACCCGGCAATCCGGTTCCTATCCGTCATCTGGTTGGAGCACTCAACCACCTGAAATTATATGGCCCACCTGAGTTGGACGAATATCGCCGCCCCAACATGTTTTATTCTCAGGTTATCTGTGAACGTTGCCAATATCGTGGAGACTTTGAACAGGGAAATTTTGTTCGGAGATACGGACAAAAAGAGGGTTGCCTGTATTTGCTTGGCTGTAAGGGGCCGGTAACCAGAAATTCATGCGCTGTTGAAAAATGGAACGGCACGGCATCCTGGTGCGTCAGTGCCGGAAGTCCCTGCACAGGTTGTTCTGAACCTGACTACCCCAACAATAGTGGGTTAGGACTCTTCGGGCAGCTTAACGCCGACAATGCTCCTATCAATTCCTTTTTCGTCCGAAATGCTTCGACGATAGCCCAGGGTGCATTCGGTGTAACTCTCGCAGGTGTCGCCATTCACGCTTTTTCCGGTCGAAAGTCACGATCTATGGGCGAAGATTCAGTTTTTGGTTTTGAGGAGGACACCGATGAATAGTGTAATTGTAGAAAGATTGCCAAGAATTGAGGGTGATCTCAGGGTATTGCTTTCTCAGACCGATGCAGGCAGTAGGGCATTTCTACAAAGCGGGCGTTCAACTCATTTGGACAAAAGGCTCAGGGGAAGATTTCCGTTGGAAGCTCCCCAACTCACACAGACACTGTCGTCAAACTCATGCGTTGCCCATGCGGTTGCCGCTGTGTCAGCTCTTGAGGATTATCTGCATATATTTCCAACCGAAACGGGATTGAGAGTTCGTCAGGTTATGCTGGATATGGCTGCCATTCGATCTCACATTTACCATTTTTACTGGCAGGTATTGCCAAACTACCTGAATGAAGAACATTTTGAATCGTTTAAGGAAAATGAATTGTGGTTTTACACCGGAATTCACAGAAAGCAATCGGACAAGGAAGATCTGCCCAAGGAGATCGGTATACAGATCATGCAGCATGCAATCAAAGCTGCCAGGATTATCGATTTACTCCAGAAAAACCTTACCATGTTCGGAGGTAAATACCCGGTCATCATGAATCAAATCCCGGGTGGGGTTTCCAATTTCGCAATCGGTCGCAGTTTGAAAATGGCTGCCATAAGGAATTTGGAGCAATGTAAAGAGTTCATTGAAGTTATCTGGCCCCAGGATGTCAAAGATTTAATTGGACATACTCCTGGTTCTGTGACTGTTTTAGGTAAACAGTTAAATCTTTTAAGTTTTGGTTCACTGGCTATTGATAAAAACAAGGGAAAAACCTCCAATTATTCGGAAGGCGCGCTTCTTCATGGAAAACTTGAACCGGTTAATGAGCTAAAAATAACCGAAACTGTCGATAATACCTTTTACCTGCCAGTCGATAAAATAGGACAAATCAAAAAATCAACCTATGATTTCAACAAGCCCGATGCAAAAACCTGGGTTAAAGGCGCCAGATATCAAGGGGAGACCATGCTGACAGGTCCTCTTTCCAGGATGATGGTAACCCATTTGGCAGGAGGAAACCTGGAAATCAGCGACATGGTCGGTCAGATAATTGATGATCTGGAACTAACTTTTGATAGACCGAATTGCATTGCCAGCCGGCTGTTGGCTGAAGTCATGGAAAGTCGAATCTTTTTAAAGAATACTTTGATCAATCTGTTAGACTTTGACGACACTATCGGTACCAACCAAAAAACAAGTTTTTCTTTTTCAGCAAAAGGAGTCGGGGTTGGTAAAATTGAATCACCGGGTGGTTCATTGATGCATCAGATCTTCATAAAAAACGGGAGAATTGAGCATTACCGCATTGTTTCTTCAATGAACTGGAATTTTGCTCCAGCAGACAAAAACGGAGATTCCGGAGAAGTAGAACATGTCCTTAATGCGCAGCTAAAAGCAAAAGGACTAAAGCCACTTACAGCCAGCAGAATTCTCCATTCCTATTACCCGCTTACCCTCGATGGAACTCAATAAAATCAGAACGATGAAGTTTCAGCAAGTTGTGTTAAAGCTCTACTCCAGTTTCTATAAACGCATTCACAGCTGGGGACTAATAATTTTGCTCTTGTTGCTTTATGCTTCTTCTCTTGGAATTCAATATCCTGTTGTTCTAATGCTTTTTGGCCGACTGGGATTGATGACCATACACGTATTCAGCGGTTTTGGTCTGATTCTGGTGTTTATAATTCTTGCTTATAACTATTTACAGCAATCGATATTTAAGAAAAGAAAGTCGTCCAACAGGATGAATATTCAAGCAATTGCAGATGTTTTCCCTGATCAATCCAGCACACGACGCATTGTTGATATTATTTTCTATATCATGCTGATGATTGTTTGCTGCCTGGGCTTTCTTTATTATTTCTTAAAAGAATTCTCCATTTACGATTCATTAATTTACCAATCAACCGCATCCCTACTTCACTCCATTGCAGGCTGGTTTTTCCTTTCCATGGTCTTCATAAAATACTATCTGACTTTGAAGCAATGGTTCCGTGCACTTTACAATTACCTGAGGGGATTTTAACGGCTAGGCTACTGGTTTTTTTCGGTCAAGAGTTAGCCAAAACTTCATCCCATCCGCAAAATCCTCAATGACATGACACCCTTAGAGCTAACAGGCCGAGCTAATTCCCACATTATCCAAACAGACTCCGGTGCCCTGTCGGCAGAGCGCAACACTGCAGCCGCTTTTCTGGAAATGAAACACCAGGCTGCTCAGGATGGTATACAACTGAGAGCTTATAGCTCCTATCGTAGTTTTGATCAGCAATTGAAAATCTGGAATGACAAATTCTCAGGCAAAAGACCTTTATACAGTCCTGAAGGTAAATTGTTAGAATGTCTCAGTTTATCCGAAGAACAGCTGATCGATGTTATTTTGTCCTGGTCAGCTTTGCCTGGAGGTAGCCGGCATCACTGGGGCACGGATATGGACATCATCGATTCAGCCTCAATTCCGGAAAACTATGAAGTCAAGCTCTTACCCGAAGAATACAGGCAGGGAGGTGTGTTCGAAAAACTAGACAGATGGCTGGAAACACATGCCGAGTCATTTGGCTTTTTTAAACCTTACCGGGAATACAAGGGAGGAGTGTGCGAAGAACCTTGGCATTTGAGTTATGCCCCGCAGTCCAAATTGCTGCTTCAGGAACATACCACCGAAATCATCAGGGACGCTATTTCGGAAAGCGAAATGCTGGGAAAAAATGCCGTGTTGGAGAGGCTGCCGGAGTTGTACAGAAGATTTGTTATAAATGTCTGTGAATAAGCGGATATTTGCAGACCGCTTACTTCACTGAAAGACTGCCGGGGGTTTTCCAGAAGTAAAAGACTGGAAAGAGCCCCTATCAAACAGGGTATCCTTCCAGCTAAACGGCCTGTTTCTGCAGTTCTTCTTTGTTTGTTGCGGAAACGGATTGCTGTGTATCCTCTTCCGAAACGGCTTCTTCCGGATTCTGGATAAGTTTTTCACGGGTATTGTAATCCGTATCTACCAGAACAAATTGATGACCCAACCTGTGAACAGGATTGATTACCAATGGTCCTTGGAGATTCACAGTTACCTCGTGAATATTCCTGGACATCGTCACAATACAGTAAACCAGCAGGTTTTCCGTAGACTCAGCCTTGATCAGCTTCAGGTCCTCGCGGGTGACATCAAAATGGTAGTCATTGCGGGCAATCAGCGGATCAACGACGACAAATGCCAATGCAGGATTATCCAGGGATTGTAACATACGAAACGGTACAGCCCGGTCTTCGTCAATGAATGTAAATCGAGTACAATCAGGGAAGCCAAGAGGACCGTCAGGGAAGATTATAATATCTTCAGACTTCACGTTAATCTGTCCAAAACGAGTTGTATCAAATCTCATTTTTGCGCCTCTATTTGAGGTTGTCCCGTAAGGGAAGTTCACGGGCTAATGCCCGTTATTCGACAAAAAAGTAATCGTAACGAAATTTACTTCTTTCTTTTCCAAATATCAGTTAAGGCTTTCAGGCTTAATGGGCTCTGCTGAGCAGCCAATCTGTTTTCATCTTGAATTCTCTGGTAGATTTCTTCTCGATGAATGCTATACTTTTTGGGTGCCTGAATACCCAATCTCACCTGTTTACCTTTGATCTCCAATACCTGGATTTTGATATCGTCACCGATCGTGATACTTTCTCCCAACTTCCTTGTTAAGATGAGCATTTTCACCCTCCATGGTGAAGAAAGAACTTTTAAAACCGGGTATCAACTAAGATACCCTAAACCCGATTTTCAGAGACCAAGATACTTTTTCATGGTTTCCTTAAACCGGGGCTACCGTAAAAAATCTATGAGAGTCGGTTGAATTAACCGGGCTGATGCATCTAAAGCTGTTTTATGCTTCAGTTCAGCCTTGTTCAAATCGACTGCTCCTTTTGCCAGATCCATATCCTCAAGCTTGGAAAGCTCATCACGCTTAAAATCCACGTTTTGTGCAATTCGCTCCTCACTTGATTCCAGTTCTTTGAATGTCGAACCGATCTGACTTCTAATTTTCAATACCTGGTTGATTGACTTGTCTATATCATCAATACTTTTCATCACTGCCCGCTGATCATCATCCTCAAGAGCCTCAGACAGGCGGTTCATCATATCGAAAACATCTACAGAGTCATCATTACCGGGTTCCTCTTTGAATAGTTGCTTTGCATTTATATTCAAAGCAACTTTGATACCATTATCAACAAGAACTTCCTTAATTTGGTTATTTCCGTGATAGCTTACAAACTCATTTCCGGTGTATTGGAATTCCGTCCCTTCTCTGAAAAAGGGTTTCCCCCGTGCCTTAAATTCAAGATCTATTTTATTGCTCGCTTTTCCATCGGGGTTGAATATTTCATTCTCCTGGTTCAATACCTTAGGTTGTGACCAGGTTTTACCAAGGTCGTCACTAACTGTGTACTGTGCAACACCGTAACTTCCGCCTTTAATTACCCTTACCAGGTATTTGTCTTTTGAATAGCCGACAAACTCTGCTCCAAACTCTGCAGGATCCAGCTCAATCAAAGCAGATGGTTCCGGCTTAGCTGCCTGTTGCGCACCGGCAGTTGCTTCTACCGGTTCCGTCGGTTCTTCTGTCGCAGCTCCTTGTACTTCAGGAGTTTCAGGGGTTGTCAATGGTACTTCACCTGCTGTTTCCGTTGCGCCTTCGGTTGTTTCAGCTCCTGGTCCCGCAATAATGGCGGTGCCTGTCAGAGTTACATCAGGATTCCCGATAGTGGAAAACTTCAAGCGATTAAAAAAACCTGTTGAATCTTCTCCAAAGCGGATATTAATTCCTTTGGTCGGATCGATGTATATTGAATTATCGATACCAACTTGAGCCGCAAGTTTGGTTTTATAACCTATTGGCGAATGAGGATCTTCAATATATTCACCTTCTTCAATGGCGGCTTCATTGATCTTTTTAACGATTTCCCGAATCGATTCTGTTCCGGATAAAACGATCTGAATCTGTTTGCCTGAAACTTGCTCGGCGGCCAGATCCTCTGCTGATAGACCAGTGCCCAGTTGAACCTGCCCCTGTGCTGCTTCACCTTCCGAAGCGGTCGGTAATTCTTCGGAAGGAATCTCCTCCAGCTGGTTCAAATCATTTATTCTGGTCTCAGTCAGGTACTCGGGAGATTCGTCCAGAAATATCGTAAATGTCCCGGGTCCGATCCCCGTTAAAGGTTTTTCCTGGTCCAGGGGTATTATTTTCTCATTACTTTTTATCCTGGTACCGTAAAACTTTATGGATGGTTCAAGAACCTTTTCGTTTACGCTCAGCGGTTTGGTGAATGTTTTTGTACCCGAAAATACGTACAGTTTTCCTTCCCGCTTGTTACCCAATTTGATTAAATCATTAGAAATCAGTTCAATTTCGTGGGCTAACGTGCTCCTGCCTTCCGGAGTGGCCGCTCCGTTTGCACCTTCCAGAGCAAGCTCTTTTACATGCATCAAGGTGTCAATGATCTGCTTGACTGTTTCTTCATTGGAATTCAGCCAAACTTTGTCAGCGCTTATGTTTTTTTCCAGCGTCTTGGAATGATTAATCGACGTTCGAAAATCTTGCACTTTTGCCGCACCCACCGGATCATCCGAAGGTTTATTCAATACTTTTCCATTTGACATACCGATCATAAGTTCCTGCAATTCTTCCGAATTGGTATTCAGGTTCTTATTTACTGCATTGTGTTTTGTCAGCTCGGTAACTCGCATGTTCATTCATCCTGATATTGAATAGCCTGTTACATGTTCACCAGGGTCTGTGTCATCTGGTCAACGGTTCCCATAAACTTGGCTGATGATTCATAAGCCCTTTGGTATTTCACCATTTTGGTCATCTCCTCATCCAGGTTAACGGAGGAAACTGAATCCCTAAGGGCTTTGTATTGATCCAGCATTTGGGTATGCGCTTTCAAACCTCTTTGCGCATCCTGAACGTTGAGCCCTATTTCGGTAATTTGAGAATTATAGAATTCATCAAATGAAACCGTGTCATCGTTCATGGTTGCCTGTAGCTGCAGATTCGCAATTTCAGTTGCAATTCTGTTATCCCCGGGAATCATGTCGGAACCTGCCACTATCTTCATTTCATCATCTATCAGTTCCTGCGACACAACCATGTCTCCGGAATCTTCATTCAAATGAAAAAAGCAGTTAAAACCCAGCGTGGCCATCACGTTGGTTTCATCAGGACCAAAAATAAAGTGTTTACCCAGACCCGAGGTAATGGATACACTGCCGTCATTGTTGACAAATGCCTTGAGTTTATTGGCGTCTTTCAAGACTTCCCTTCCATCCTGAAGGGTTTCATAGGCACCTGCAGCCCTGTTGATCTTTTCAACAATCGACCCAATCGTATCTATACCTGCAGCAACATTGACGGTAATGACCTCTTCTATTTCACTGTTTTCTCCCAACAGCTTCAATTGAAAATCGCCCGATTTCAATTGCGCCAGAGGATTAGCCAGTTCTTCCTCGTCAAATCTATATGCCCCCGTCTCGTCGGACTTGATTCCGTTAATCCCTGTTCCACTGGCGTGCAGTGTGTTGACTCTAAAGGTAATCTCTTTAGCCAGCGCATCCAGGTTGGACAGGTACTTTTTAATGTTGAAATCTCTCTGGTTAACCATTTCTTTCAAAGCACCGGTTTTAATAATATCAGTGACATCAGCCTTTATCCCCGGAGGGTTAATCAATCCGATTCGAATGTTATCTTTCTCTTCCGCAATTTCGTAAGGAATCAATTCATAATTGTGTCGACCATGAACCAAATGCTGTCCATTGGGAACCTGGATTTCCAATGTTCCATGTGGACCTTCAAACCAGCGCAGCTCAACTTTTCCCGAGAGTTTCTGCAATAAAACTTCCCGTTTATCACGGGCATCATTAGCAGGAATTCCTTTGTTTTCCAGTTGTTCGACCTGCTTGTTTAAGAGGGCGATTTCACGGGTTATCTGGTTAATATCCAGCATTTCTGCCCTGATCCGACCATTTAATGTCTGGTTAAACTCAATTAACCTTCGATGAAACATGCGGAAATCTTCAGCCAGTTTTTGACCCTTTGTAACCAGGGCTTTTCGATGCGGACCAATCTCAGGCTCCGTTGCAACCGAACTCCAGGCACCCCAGAATTCATCCATGGCACCACGCAACCGAGTCCCCTCCAGATCGGTGTACATAACTTCCGCTTCGGTAAGCAGCATTTGCCGGGTTTCCCAGGTACTGACATTGGTTTGCTCATCAATGACTTTCTGTTTGGTAAATCCATCCTGGATTCTGCGCACACCTGTAACGTCTACACCTGTTCCCTTACCGTCACTCATCGGCCTGGCCGATTCTTGTATGATTTCCTGACGAGAAAAGCCCTCGGTATCTACGTTGGCAATATTATGCCCAGTGGTCGACTGACCCATTTGGGAAGCAGTCAGTCCTTTTTTTCCAATTTCGAAACTACCAAATAGTGACATTGTTTAATAACGCGGAGTCATCATAGTTTGGTGAACATTGTCGCAATTCCAATAAAAGCACCTTAAAGATGTAAATCCAGTACCATTCCAAGTGTTTTGGACTAAATATTATTAAGTAATAATTTTAAACAATTAAATTGACCTTTTTATCCGACTGGAGCCTTTGGCTTTGGTTATCATTCCTTTGCCCGAATAGGTCGTGGCTCTGTGGAAAGATTTATCTAAAACCCCTTGAACTTCATTAAAACAAGCAATTCGTGCGACGGCAATTTCAGCATTTCTTCTCCCGACCGGTTTTATTTCTGAAATAACATCCAGAAGTTTCTGCCTTAACGACAACAGGGTCTCCTGGTGAACAGGACCACTTTGCTGGATGATCTCATGTAAAGAGATTGCCTCCTGTAATTTGTTAGCCCTTTTGTAATTATCAATCAAAACCAGCCGGTGCCGTTCCAGTTCGCCGATTCTGGATACCGCAAAATCACGAACTGATTGAATATCATTTAGATCTGCCAGTGTGCACGAAGCCGGAAGCTGACCTTCATTTTGCAATGCTTCCAACAACACTTCATGCATCTCCAACTGAGAATCTAAGTTTTCTATCAGTTGAGATACAACCAAATCGCTGTTCAGTAAGGATTTTTGATACAATTCCTTCTCCTGTGGCAAAAAATAGATAAGGTTTAAGATTACGTGAATCCTTAAGAATCAGAAATATCTTCCAGCAATGAGTCTTTAAGAAGATTGTCAGCCAATTTTTCCGTTTCGACCTTATATTCGCCTTTTTTAAGTTTCTCTTTTAGTTCTTTTACTTTTTGCAGGTTTACATCCGGCTCAGATTCGATCTTGCCTCGAAGCTTTTTGACCGCAAACTGTTCGACCGATGTTTTTTCCGTCGAAGCTGTTTTTTGGTCTTCCGTCCGAGCAATCTCCTTCTCTTTGCCCTTCTGAATGCCCTGGTCCTGGGTTGGAACCTTAGGCACCTGACCTTTAATTTTCATATCAACCTCCAAGATTAAACCTCCGGACACCAAAGGGAAATATTTTCTTATTTCCTATCGGCATACCTGAGAAAATCTTAAGCCCGTCGGCAAAAAAATCCGGATTTTATCATGCTCCCCGATCCGAATTGGATAGGCTTAGTTTTTTTTCCTTTGTTATTAAGCTAAACGGTTAACAGAGTAACAGGTTAAACGACATATAGAGATAGCGGTAATACTTTCTCTTATTAACCTTATCGGCATTTGATTCCGCAACTTTAACTTTTTTTAGTCTGCTCATAAATCAAGTCGCTTAAGCCCAGAGCCTTGCTTTGCGTAATTAACTTGGCATAGTTCTCATCCAGCATATCCTGGAAAATCTCTTCACCTCTGCCACCATAAAGCAATGTATCTTTATCGGTTGTGCTTCGCATTACCTGAATCATTTTATGGACAAATATCTCTTCAAACCCGTCACAAGCGCTCTTCAATCGTTTATTATAGGCTGTAATTTCCTCTTCATTGACCTTGGATGTACTTCCCATCTTGGCTTTCGCTTTAGCCTGATTGAGGTGGTATAACGACATATCCGGATTGATTTTCATTGGGTGATCCTTTCTATCTGATGATTAATTCCGCTTGCAGGGCACCGGCAGACTTTATTGTTTTGATAACATCCACCAGATCCGTATTTGAGATTCCTATTTTGTTTAATCCGTCTACAACCTCTTTGATATCAACACCCCCTTTAAACAGAATGACACCACCTTCTTCCTGTCCGGTTACCTCCTCCTGTTGGTTATCAGCTGCGGCTTGTGCACCGGGAGCAGCAGGTGGAGTCACGCCTCCAATATTGATATTCAGATTTCCAAAGGAGATTGCTATGGGGAGTATCCTCACATTTGTGCCCATCACCACCGTACCTGTTCTCTCATCCAAAACCACCTTGGCTACTGTATCCGGCTCTATTTCGAGATTCTCCACCCGGGATATTAATTCAACAGTCTGACCGAGATAGCTTGCAGGTACAGAAATTTCAACCGTTCCCGCATCGACGGACCTGGCTGACCCATCACCTAAAGATTTGTTGATCGATTTGGATAATCTGAACGATGTTGTAAAATCAGCTTCTTTGAGGTTTAAAAACAACCTTGTCCTGGAGTTCAAATCGATTTCGATTTCCCGTTCCACCAAAGCCCCACTAATGACATATCCAACAGTGGGAACGATGCTTCGTTTCGGATCAAATACATATTCAGCAGATCCAATGATATTTCTGTCTGCCGGAAGCTCGACTCCTCTTGGGATACCAACGATGGGCCCCTGGGCAACTGCAAATACTTCCCGGTTATGAGCTCTTAAAGGTGTCACAAACAGCACGCCACCTCTTAAAGAAATAGCATCACCAACTGCACTCACGGTAACATCCAGTTTTTGTCCCTGTTTGGCAAAAGCTGGTAGCGTGGCTGTTACCATCACTCCGGCTATGGCCCTTCCCTTGATCTCGTTTGGTGTAATGGAAATAGCCATGCGTTCCAATGCATTTCTTAGTGGCTTTCTGGACATCAGGGATTCTCTTGAATCACCAGTCCCGTTTAATCCCACCACAATACCAAAACCAGTGAGCTGGTTGTCACGCATACCTCTTATCGAAGCCAGATCTTTGACCCGAACAGCTTGCGCAGAGACAGTGAGAAGAAAAATAATGATGATTCCCGGTAACAGTCGTAAGAGGTGCATTGGTTTCATAATTAGTTCATTCGCTTGATTGAAAGAAGATAACAATGCTTATCAAAGCAAATGCATTTGCCATACCTTTCGAAGAACAGACAGCGGATTGTCGGGAAAGATTTGTGATTAGCTTAAAAATCGAGATAGGATCTTGTGCTCACGGGACGAAATGGAAGGAACAATCATCTCGCCCTTAAAAAGATAATCAAACGCCATCGGATGAGTGTTGTGTAACTTTTATTGAGTATTCACCGATTGTGGTCGATTGGTACCAGGAGTGGCAATATGACTTAATCTATCCAACAATCCCGCTTTCTTTTGGCCTACGACCGGTGCCAGATTCTGCAGGTTCCTCGCCAGCATTTGGCGTTTAATTTTGGGTTCAAATCGAGCAAGTTTTATGGCTTGTACTTCATTGGCTTCATTGACATCTGCAGGTCGAATAATCCCTTTTACGGTGGTTACATATCGAACCGTATTCTGCTGACGATAATCCACCTTTTCCCCCACAATCACCATATTACCGTTAGGCAGAACCGATTGCACGTAAGCTGAAATGGATCGTAGTGAGGACAACACTTCGTTTTGCTCTTCTTCGGCTTTACTAATCCCTGTTACTGCTTCAAGCACCTGTGTTGCCTGCCCGGCTTCCTCTTCTCCGGCAGCAGCCAGTGGAGTTGGGATAACAGGCTGTGGTCTTTCCGGTTTGGACACACTGATCACATCTTCAAGATTAGTAATTTTTACCAGATCACCCCTGAACCGAGCCCTATGATCTCTCAACAAATTACCCCAGGAAGCCTCATCTTTCCATAAAGATCCTTCGTACCTTCCCTGGGCAGTCGGTATTGCTTTTCGAGCCCGGTAGCTGTCCTTTTTCATGTCATTAAGATCTTTTTCCTTTTTTCCCTGGGCGATTGGGGGAGGTTGGGGTGTCTGGACCTGGTTTCCTGCGCAGGCAGTTATACAAAAAATCAGTGTCAGTACTAACAAAAATCTGAACATATCAGCTCCGGTGCCTGTTTTTTTATTTTAAAGCGCGACTTCCACATTGTTTTCATCGACTACAACCGCATAAATAGTGCGTTTTCCTGTAAGCGGACGAACAGGGATCACATCGCCCTTCTTCCCTTCTTTTAAGGCTTTGACAATATTGGTGAGCAATAAATTTCTGGTTTTATAAACCAGTTTAACCGGTGCTCCTTTTCTAATCAGCACAGGATTTTGCACCAGGTTTTTTTCTATGGATTCGTTTTTATTGATATTTCTTTTTGCTTGCCGACCGATAATTAACTTCTGTTCAGTTCGATATCCAGGCTTTTCCCTGGAGATGTTTTTCTTGATTGAATGCAGATCGGCTTGCTCAATGGTTTTTCCTTTGTCAATACCGCTCTTTGCCACTAAAACATCATCGTAAACCGTTATTTTAGCCCTGACAAAAAGCTTCTTAAATTCCTTGCCGTCTACCAGTAGTTTTAGTGTCCAGGTAAAGTTTCCGCCAATCTGATATTTTTTTCCCACCTTCGCAATTTCGTAGGTTGCATTGCCCTTGGGCAGATAGACGTCTCGCAGTTTTGATTTAAGTTCGATATTAACCTGATCGTACTTTTTATATTCAGATCGAATCTCTTTTTCCACCAGTTCAAGAAGCTGCCTTTTATCAATTTTTATAGAAGCCCTGCTGATCATCGGTTTGGATGGCAGCACAATTTTTAATTTTCTGTCTTTTTCCAGTTTTTTTAGCTTAAGGCGAATATTTCCATGAGAAACGATCAGGGATTTACCGGGCATGGGGGACTTTCCAATCCGGATTCTTGCCAGTTTTTGAATTAACTCGATATCAAAGCCATCCAACTCCGCAATATCTCCCAAACTATAATAATCGTCATAAACAATTGATTCGGGCAGGACACGAATTTCTATGGTATGAATGTCCGCAAACGCTTGGTTTGCAACGCATAAAACCAGAAAACTGAAGAAAATGACAAAAATACAGGATATTCTGCTCATCATGCCCTTTTACCTGAGAATATTAACAGCGGTCTGCAACATGTTGTCCGAAGTCTGAATCGATTTGGAATTCACTTCGTACGCTCTTTGCGCCACAATCATGTTCACCATTTCGTCTACGACGCTGACATTGGATTTTTCAAGGAATTGCTGACTAAGCATACCAAGACCTTCCGCACCTGGATTTGTTACAAGTGGTTGGCCAGATGCACCGGTTTCCATGTAAAGGTTTTTACCGATTGGATTAAGCCCTGCAGGATTGATAAATTTAGCCAACTCAATACTACCAACCTGGTTAGGGGTAGGATCATCCCCGATCAAAACCTGTACGATGCCTTGCTGTCCGATAATGATTTTAGTAGCTTCGGGAGGAATAATGATTTCAGGTTCAATGGGATACCCGTCTGTGTTGACGACTCTTCCACCGGCATCTCGTTGCCACGCTCCGTCCCTGGTAAACGCCACTGTTCCATTAGGTCTCAGCACTCTAAAAAAACCATCGCCGTCAATGCTCAAATCCAGGTCATTTCCCGTGTGCATCAAGTTTCCCTGGGTAAAGATCTTTTGGGTTCCCGCTAATTTAACACCATGTCCTTTATGAAGACCGGTTGGGGAGATTGTATTGGCTGAGGTATTGGACCCTGGCATGATTTCATTGGAATACAACAAATCCTGGAAATTGTTTCTGGTCTGCTTGAATCCGTTGGTGTTAACATTCGCCAGGTTGTTGGCAATGGTGTCGATCTGTGATTGTTGTCCCTTCATACCGGTGGCAGAAGTAAATAATGATGTCATCATAACAGCAGGCTCCGTTTGAAATTAAAGATTTACACTCGTGCTATGGAAATTGACTTTTCATCCAAACCATCAAGAGATTTCATAGCTTTTTGTGAGGCTTCGTAAGAGCGGTTTACGGCAATCATCTTCACCATCTCCTGCACAGCTTCTACATTGGACCCTTCCAACACACCTTGATGAATAACGGGTCTTTCGATATCAATTGGTTTCTGTCGATCACTTGCAGGCACCCAGTAAGAGTTTCCCATTTTGGTTAAGCGATCCGGTTCTTGAAAATTAACTATTTTTAAGAAATCTATCTCTTTTCCATCAACAATGGCTGAACCATCCTGACCAACGGCAAACTCTTTCCCATCAATCTTCAAGGGACCCTTTTTTCCTTGTACCCTATGACCTGAATTCGTAATTAAAAACCCCTCGCCGTCCTTAAGAAACTGACCATTTCGGGTATACCTGATTCCGGCAGGTGTATCGACAACGAAAAACCCTTCCGATTGAATAGCAAGGTCCAGCGGATTCTGAGTGTGTTTAAAGGAACCTTGTTCCATGGATGGCGCAACATGATCCGGTTTGACAAATGAGGTGCCTCCTCGATGAAAAGGAGAAATAAATTCTTCATGGGCAAACATTTCTTCTTCTGATTCCAAATCCTGCCCCATGAATTGAGTATAATACTCCCTGAATAGAACCTCATCAGACTTAAACCCAGTAGTATTAACGTTTGCCAGATTATTAGATACCGAATCCATCTGACGTTGTTGACCTTTCATCGCCGAAACTAAGGAATATATTGAATCCATGTCCTTCCTTTAAGAGTCTGATATTATTATTTTAATCAATATCTCTTTGAGTCCCTGGCCAACCGGAATTTCGACTTGCACACCAGGTTCCTTTTCACTTCCGAACTTTAAATGCAGAGGTTATGCCAGCTAAATGACAAGGATTATTAGTAGGGTCAAAGCCTTGCTAATCCATTTGTTGAGACTTTTGACAGTTTCTTATAGATATCTTATTAAACAATCGTACCAAATTCATTTTAGCCTGTTTTCTCATCATCCAAAATGTTCTCACTAATTTGGGCCTAAGGTGGAGGATGACATTATCCCACAATTACGATAGTAATGTAGAAAGTACCCTACAAATATAACAAGCCTCATACGGCTGTTTTACTGACCATAGATAAATCCCGACAATCCGAAACCATCGCTTTTTGATAACCAATTAAGCTAATGCGCTCATCTATGGATTATTTAATGTGGAACATAGGGCAAATATAAGATATAATCAGTCTTAATAAGCAATCTTGATTCCAAAGCACGTAACGAACGACAGAAAGAAGATTGATTCTTTTTCAATTCAAGTCAGGGATATTTCCCGATGTTAGACAAAAAGAACATAAGCGTTTTATCGATTGACGACGAAGCCCTCATCCGTGAAAGCATTACCGATTATCTGGAAGATAGCGGTTATAAAGTACTTCAAGCTGAAAACGGAAAACAGGGGCTGGATGTCTTCCGCAGGGAAAACCCTGATATTATCCTGGTCGATCTAAGAATGCCGGAAATTGATGGTTTGGATGTTTTAACATCTGTAACCAAAGAATCGCCCGGAACCCCTGTAATTGTAGTTTCCGGAACCGGTGTCATCCAGGACGTCATCGACGCTTTGCGTCTTGGAGCATGGGATTACCTGGTTAAACCCATCAGCGATTTAGCTGTTCTTGAGCACGCTGTTGTCAAGTGCCTGGAAAGAGCCCAACTTCTCAAAGAAAACCAGCTTTACCGGGAGCATCTGGAAGAGGAAGTAAAAAACCGTACAGCAGATCTTGAAAACAGAACGGAGGAATTATTAAAAGCCAAAGAGACTGCTGAAGAGGCTAATCTGGCAAAAAGTCGTTTTCTCACAACCATGAGCCATGAACTTAGAACTCCAATGAACGGTGTTTTAGGCATGGCACAGCTTGCCTTGCTGACAGATTTAACAGATCAACAGAGATACTATCTCGAAATCATTTCGCAGTCCGGAAGAGCGTTGATGGACATCCTTAATGAGATACTGGACCTGTCTCGGATAGAGGCTAACAAGATTGAACTGGAAGAGATCGAGTTCAACCTGGGGGAAAGCCTGGAGAGCATTATTCGTCTTTTTTCAGGCTCGGCCGATGCCAAAGGATTATCTTTGAACTGCCGGATACCGGTCCACATCCCTGTTGAATTGATTGGTGATCCCATCCGCTTAAACCAGGTTCTGTCGAATCTTATCGCCAACGCATTGAAATTCACCGAAAAAGGTGAGATATCCATCACCATCAATAAACTAAAAGAAACAGATGATTCCGTTGATCTGTTTTTCGGAGTTTCCGATACAGGAATCGGGATATCCCAGGAAAAGCTGGATGTGATCTTTCAACCTTTTTCCCAGGTAGATAATTCAACAACCAGGAAATACGGTGGTACCGGTTTGGGTTTGACGATTGTAAAAAGCCTTGTCGAACTCATGGGGGGTATGATTAGCGTGGAAAGTGAAGCTGGAGCCGGCTCAACATTTTGGGTTACCCTGCCTTATAAAAAGCAGAAAAAGATAAAAGCTTCCTCTCTTGCTACACCTGATCTTACTGGTTACCGAACACTGATTATCATTAACCACGCTGTAAGCCAGGAGTTTATTAGAAAACAGATCAAGCAATGGAAAGCAGATGTTGATTTTGCCGTATCCGGTGATGAAGGACTTGTTAGGATTCGCAAAGCCAATTCAAGCGGCAATGCTTATCATTGCATAATAGCTGATTACCAATTACCGGATATAAACGGCCTCAAACTGAGTGAAATCATCGAAAAGGAAAAGCTGATCGACCTGTCCAAAGTGATAGTTATTACGTCAATCCAGTTTGACGACGTAAGAAAAAAATCCGTCAAAAAAGGTATAAAACACTGCCTGTTAAAACCTATTGTCCAGGCATCTGTTCTGTTAAAAGCCTTGCTCGACGTATTGCAAATAGAAGAATCGGCATTGGAAGAAACAGATGCCGAAGAAGAATTATTTGAGGTGGGCCAAAATCATGAACTTTTGATTGTGGAAGATGATCCTGTGAATCAGCAGGTCATTGTGGGGATGCTTGAGAAAATAGGTTTCAAAGTGGATATAGCGTCAGATGGAAAAGAAGCCTTGAATGCCTGTAAAAAGAAAAAGTACAGCATGATTTTTATGGATTGCCTGATGCCGGAAATGGATGGATTTGAAGCAACATGTGAAATCCGGAATATGGAAAAAAGCGGAGAGTTATCCGGCCATGTTCCCATTGTCGCTTTCACGGCAAAGGCCATGAAAGGTGATAGGGAATTGTGTCTTGTAGCCGGTATGGATGACTATCTAACCAAGCCCATCAAACTGGAAGATTTACAAAAAGTCACGGCCAAATATCTATAATCATTATAATTTAAAAATTGATTTCGGAAACCAACCCTAAAAGGATCTAGTTGATATGTTTAGCAAAGTAATCCAAAACAGGGACAGGTTGCTGGAGATTGCAGAACGAAAAAGCAGATTGCTGCAAAGTGTGATCGATCAGTTTGATCATATCGAAACCAATCCCGTTTTCATCGAAGAGATTCAAGAAGCGTTTTTAGAGTTGGATGCAGCAGAAACTGAAATGTTGAAAGAAAAAGAGATAACAGTTGATTGTCCTGGCTGTGGATATGAGTGCAACCAGATTCACAGTTATTGTATGGCCTGCGGCACGAAGCTTACCGATCACAACGAACCGATGGACGCCTGAGAAAGGGCGCTTTCGCAGCGCCCTGCGTTTTTTAGGATCTTGCCT
>JAKSDL010000638.1 GCA_022360105.1 Pseudomonadota bacterium | reverse complement strand
TAATATTTTCAAATAATTTATTTGTCAAGACATCCTGACAAATCTCGGTAGAATCAAGATAGTTCATTATCCTGTCGATGCCCAGCCACAGCGCCTTTCAGACTCTCTCCCTCGCAGGCGATAAGGCCGATCGTGATGAAACTTGGTATGGACTATCCACATACATACTTCTATCTTGTACCGCAGTTTTATTGAAAGACCTTGAGATGCCGGCTGGAACCAATGACTTTTTTATACATTCGCAAGTAGTTTAACCACAAGAGTGCAATATTCAACAGGGTAGTGAAGCAATTCACCAGTACTCACACCTGTGAAAGAAGTAGCGGCACTTGGCAGGAGTGATGGTTTGCATAGCACGCAGTATCCACACGTGTAGATTGGATGCTGTGATGTGATACCGGTGAGCTCGCAGAAAGCGCTTCAGCTCACCAAAGGCCAGCTCGATTGGTTCATAGTTGGGTGAGTAGCATGGTCGAAATACAACACACTGGTTGGCATTGTGGAGAGTGTCCCTGTTGAGCCGAGTGTGATAGCTCCGATGGTTGTCCATGAGGATGTAGTGTCGATGGCCGCCAAGTTGTGGCAGTAGATCAGCAGTAAGAAAAGCGTTGAAAGAAACCGAAGAGGTAGTTCCAATGAAGAGGCTGAAGCCGACAATTCCACCAATTCCAATGGCGAGGATGAGGGTGAACCGTTGACCAGCTCGTCCAGTTTTCACCGCATAGGCTTGATGTCCTATGCGTGAACGTCCAAACATCCGCAACAGCATATTCACCTCAATCCCTGACTCATCCACGTCGATTAGCTGTGCAACTGGAATTCCACCTACACCGCGAGGTGGTCGTGCTGTGTAGAAGACACGACGGTGCTGCTGGACACTTGCACGCAGCTGCTGTTGCGGAATATGAGTGAGAAGCTTGCAAGTAAAGCCAAAACGCTTCACAAGCTTCGATAGTGTGCATTGAGCCACATGAATACGAAATCAGGCTAAAAATCGCTGACATTCATGGAGCATTGCATCTGCATAAGTGTCAAAATACATAGTAATAAGTGCTTGTGTCCAAGGAGGCAGTCCTGAATGCTTTCCTCCACGTCCAGTGCAAGGTGCAAGTGATCCAGCCGTTTGCAAT
>JAKSDL010000378.1 GCA_022360105.1 Pseudomonadota bacterium | reverse complement strand
TTAATCATAATCATGACAAAAGTCAATCAATAAAATAGAAAATAATTCGAAATTAAGTTTTATCTTTCTCCTTTTCTTCGAAATTCATCTATTTTTGTAGTTTATTTCAATATTTAACCATTTGGATGATTTCGTGCTGATATTGAATTGATATTAGTATTTTCGTATATATTGATGATATAATTTATTATTATAGCATTATAAATTGAATAAATATCTGTTTTCCGCATTTTTTATTTGGAATCAAATTTTACGAATTTCCGAATTTCTATAGAATTTCCTGATATCAAGCCCCTATTCAAGGCGAGGAACTCATGTGAATTTTAGTGTTGTTCCCCGGCCATATGGTCTCGATGCAACTGTCATCCGATTGCTGTGCAGGTTGATGGGCAACGAGTTGACCATCCTACAACTCATCCCCCGGCAGTCAGGTAGGGCTATCCTATCGTAGCCATTGCCTTTCGGTTTTTTTGTTAGGCATTCAGACCTTAAAAACATTCATCATCGAACATCATACGGCACAATTCTCGCAGATAATTATCCATGGTTCGGCTAACGTTCAAACATGGCATCTAATATCTCTTAGGATCGTTACCAAACCGCAACCACGCTCAAAAGGGGTAACGTTGAATAACGTTACCCCTTTGTCTTTTCCTGATTGTGGCTCCTGCCTGAAAAATCCTTTTATATCAATTTATTATCAGCAGCCTTCCATTCCAAGTTTAAATGGGTTGTTTCCGTATGTCAGGCTTCGGCTTGTTTTCACGCTCTAGACTTCTCCAATAGTTTCAAATAATTAAAAACCGTCTCAACAACTTTTTTAATGAAAGGCATACGCTCTGCAAAACAGGGTAAAATCCGATAAAAATGAATGGAATGATTTATGGTTTATATTCATTATTTCAGTTATTTAGAAAAAAATGAGAACGGGAGAAAAGAATGATACAAGCAGAAAAAAATGAAAGTCCCTACCTGAACCCTTACCTGGGAGGAATCGGTATCGGTGTGATCTTATTCTCGGTGTTCTTCCTGGCAGGAAAGGGACTGGGAGCTTCGGGAGCATTGACACGACTGTTCACGTTTACAATGAATAAAATAGCCCCCAGCTATGTGGGTGGTATCGACTACCTGAATAAGTACCTGGTTTCGGAGAGTGGTCCTTTGTACCATTGGTTGTTTTTCATGTTCATTGGCATCTTGATTGGGGGATTGTTTGCCGGAATCCGGGGTAATCGGATGAAAACCGAAATGTTTAAAGGCCCCAATACCAGCAATCGAAGGCGTGTGGTAACAGCTTTTGCCGGTGGAATCCTGGTTGCCCTGGGTGCCAGATTGGCCGGTGGGTGCACGAGTGGCCTGGCGTTAACCGGTGCTTCAATTCTTGGTGTTTCGGGGTGGGTTTTCTTCCTTTCCGTATTTGCCGCTGGTCTGGCAACAGCCTTCGTGGTTCGCAAAGAGTGGCTATAACAAAATAACAACAAACATAGGAGACAAAAATGGTATCACCACTATATAAAACGGGCATTTTAGGCGAACCGGGAACGATGTTTATAGCAGTCATAGCAGGGATCGCGTTTGGTTACATATTAATCAGTGTCGGCATGGGCAATTCAAGAAAAATCTCTGCCGTGTTTTACGGTGAAGACTGGTCTGTAATGAAAATCATGTTTTCCGCCGTTGTCACCACCATGCTGCTGACATACACCTCTTTTTATTTTGGTCTGTTGGATATCAACCTGGTGCAACTAGCCAATGTTAACCTTGCTGCTGTTATCAGCGGAGGATTGATATTTGGTGTTGGTATGGCTGTCGGCGGATACTGTCCTGGAACATCCATTGCTGCTGCCGTTACACGTAAGATCGACTCATATATCTTTATCGGTGGCTTTTTTGTGGGATTGTGGATTTTTGCCGCCAATTATCCCCTGGTTTCCAAATACCTGTATTCCGAAAACCTGGGAAAACTGACTCTCAGCGATATTTTTGGGCTGCCCTATGGAGTAATGGCACTTCTGGTTGTGGGTGTTGCCTTAATTACCTTCTTCTTTCTTGAGAAGTTTGAGGGGAAGATCTATCGGCGGCCTCTGCTTTCGGAAAACAACGCTTGACAGTGATTGGCAATAAGAATCCCGGCGGCCACGTAGGGCCGCCCTACCATTTGTTACCAGAAATAATCAGAATGTTGCCTTGTTTAAGCGTTTATGGGGGGCAAGGCCTGAATGACACAAAGTTATAATCATTACAAATAGATAAAATTTAACTTATTGCCAAACATAAATAAACGCTGCGAGCAGCGGATGTTAAACCTAGGTTTCGTGATGAAAAAGGGAAGGAGGAAAATACTATGAAAAAATCACTATTAACACGAAAAACGCTTGTGATCGTTGCTGTCGTTTGGGGTTTTGCTTTGGCTGTCAGTGGCGTGATCAATGGGAATCAGGCGTTAACTGCACCTGATATGAAAAAACTGCAAGATACCGTGATGAAGGAAAAAATCAGTGAACACGCCTTGAATTGCTGGATCACCAACCAGCGATCCGATTTCCTGATTCTGGAATTTGCCAAAACCAATCAATGCTCCGCCCGGTTTGGAAATTTCCCTGGTTATTCTTGTGTTCACGAAAAGGCGTTGAATAATCCCAAATGGATGAGAAACGCCCTGCAAAAATTCAATAAACAGTTGATCGTTTTTGGAGAAACGCCTGAACAAAGTCTGGATGCCACAACCAAGTTTAAAATGCACGGTTATGCTGTCAGAATGCTGGATCGAAGTGAATCTCTTGAGTTTTATCAAGATCCAATACAAACCCGGCAACCTGTTTTTAAACCCGTGCAAGCGACTCCTGTGACTGCACCGGCGATAGTAACAAACGCTCCCCCCAGCGAGGAAGTTGAAGAAGAGGAAGGTTGCTGATTTATCCCCCTAAAACCGGATTTCGTCCGGTTAACATCTCCTAATAAACTGCCAGTTCCAAACTCACTTGATCCGGCAGTTTTCATTTTCGCCTGTCTTAAATTTTTTGTAAAATCCAGTCAAAAAAATGCAAATTTGCCTTGCATCACCGGGATTGATTGAGGCATCTTGAACGAACGTTCGTTAAAAAACGATTTGATCTTCGGGTTATGTGTCGATGGTTAAAAAAGTGTCATAATGAGATTGCAGACTCTCTATTTTCCGGAATTTACGGTTCGCCTTGATTTGCTTTAAGATCCGGAAAAAAACATTATCCCCCTGCAAAAAGTAAGGCTTTTTAAGGAAAAGGTATCTGTTCAACATCATTACTCCCCCTGTCAGTTTTCACGAAGAAAACACGAAGGGCATGAAGCTTTTTTTTTTTACTATTCTAAGTCTTTTCTCTGTAACCTTTGTGTCTCTGTGGTGAATAGTTACAGGAAAAGTTTGATTAGAAATCATTCAGCAATGGAATGCTATGAGTTTAAAAAAGATTCTAAATCGGTTTGTTCCCGATAGGTTTCGGGACGACATCATACTTGCCAGTAAGGCCAGGCTGGCAATCGGTGCCATGTTTGTATTCGGCATGTTTTTGGTGCCTAACACCTTACGGGCCATTCGGATCGGGCGACCGGATATTGCCATCCTGACACTCACGGTTTCTATCATCATGCTGTGTTGTCCGTTTATTTTAAAAAAGAGCCAGTCGATTACTTTTACCTCTAACCTGTTTATTTTGGTATTCGTGATTCTGATAACCTATGTCACGGTGGAGCGGGGAGGTGTCACAGCATATTACGCAATGAATTTTGTGCTGATTTCAATACTGGCCTATCTGATTGCCGGATTAGGCACAGGCATCTCCTGGGGAGCAATTTCCATAACAATTTTAATGTCGATGAAAGTTGCGGAAATCAATGGCTACCCGTTTCCAATGGTTCAATCGGATGCTGCTCACATAAATATAACTGTTATCCTGATTGTGACGTCCACCATTGGAGGCATCTTTCAGTACAGCTCATCGGGCCACCTGAAGAGATTCGCCGAACAAACAGCCGAAGCTGATGCTGCGGCGGATAAATTAAGGGCCATGCTCAAAGAAACAAACAGGGTTATGTCAGGCGTAGCCAAAGGGGATCTCTCCCGACAAATTGACATTGGAGCAACTGGTGATCTTCAGCAACTCAAGGAAAGTGTTAATTTTGCCGTGAAAATGCTTGGTGAGTCTGTGATACAGGTTCAGAAAACCTGCGAAGATATCAACCGGGGCGTACAGGAGCTGGCCAGCGCAGCCCAGTCACTTTCTGCAGGAACAACAGAGCAAGCTGCCAGCCTCGAACAGATAACTTCATCCATGAACGAAATCAGCAATGGTGCCAGGGATAACCACGAAAATGCAAATGAAGCCCAGCAGCTGACCTCTGATACCGCAGACGGGGTGCTAAAAGGTAATTCCCAGATGTCGGAAATGCAAAGCTCCATGAACACAATTAGCAAGACCAGCAGTGATGTAGCCAAAGTCATAAAGGTAATTGATGAAATCGCTTTCCAGACAAATCTTTTAGCTCTCAATGCTGCTGTAGAGGCTGCCAGGGCAGGGAAATACGGGAAAGGATTTGCCGTGGTCGCAGAAGAGGTCAGAGCACTTGCAGCCAGAAGCGCAACTGCTGCCAGGGATACCACTGAGTTGATTCAGACAGCGTTGGGTCAAGTTGAAAAAGGTGTGGCTAATGTAGATTCTACTGCCGCAACGCTGGAGGAATTTGTGGACAGCATGCAGAAAATCAGCGAGCTGAATGCAAAGATTTCCAAATCATCCGGAGTTCAATCCAACAGTGTAAATGAAATTAACGGAGGTTTGAGCCAGGTGAACAACGTTGTTCAGCGTAATTCATCCATTTCCGAACAGACCGCTTCTTCCTCGGAGGAGCTGTCAGCGCAGGTGGCAATGTTGCTTAACCTGCTTGACAAATTCAAACTTCCTTCTGTTGCACGACCGCAGATTGCCATTGAAAATCAAAATTAGGTTTGAAACACAAGAGGTGGATCAAGCGAAGCGGATCCACCAGCTTACATTATTAAGCGTTCCGTATTTTCGACCACTTTTCGCCTGTTCCTTTCCTCCACATAAAAATCTTCCCGATCCTTGCGCTACCCTGTAAATTAGCCATAAGTTTTTATTTACGTAACGCATTCTTGTGAATAACATGGGAGCTAAATTCTGCAAGTAGTCCTGCTCGACTGTGATCCGTTCATGTTCGGCAAAAATATGATTTTCAGGACAAAACCGCAACATTGAGCAGCCTGGACACATCGAATAAATCCGGCATCAGGTCGGCCAGGATATCAAGTTGCCAGTTTCATAAAAATTACCAATACCTGGTAAACCATTTAACAGTTTTAAGACATTTGTCGTATTGACCACCGGTAACCATCGGGATTCGTCTATATTCGACCAATCTGGCGGAGAGATGGATGGTACTCATGCTACGTGAAAAAAATAAGATTTTGACAGATACAATCAAGAGGCTGTTGCGTCGCGGGGCAACAGCCAATCTGTACAAAATCGTGGATAAGACCCATGCAGCGGATTTATCCCAGGTTTTCAAAGCGCTGACACTTGTCAGTCAGCGTAAGCTGTTTGGTATGATCAAGGATCTGGAGAAAAAGGGTACATTGTTTTCTGAACTGGACGACAAAGTACTGCTGGATCTGATTAACAGTCTGCCACTGAATAGTATTGTTGAAGTCCTGGAAAATATGGCTTCGGATGATGCTGCAGATATCCTGGGCAAACTCCCGGAAGAGATTTCCGATACTATTCTGGAAAAGATGAGAGAGGGATCGGAAGAACTCGAAGACCTGCTGAGCTATGAAGATGACACGGCAGGAAGGATCATGGTAACGGACTTTATCGCCCTGAAAGAAGACAGTACAGCCAAGGAAGCGATTGAATCCCTGCAAACCAAACACCAGGACACTGAAATGGTGTTTTATCTTTACGTTGTCGATGAATATTCCAAACTTGTGGGTGTTCTTTCCCTGCGCCAACTGGTTATTGTTCCGCCTGATACACCGCTAAAGGAATTCATGACAACCGATATTTTCTCCGTCCGCACTCATATGGACCAGGAGGAAGTGGCCAAAATTGTGGCCCGTTACGATATTCTGGCTGTTCCCGTTGTGGATGACGCCAACACACTGGTGGGTATCATCACGGTTGATGATGTTATCGACATTTTCAGGGAAGAAGCCACAGAGGACTTTCTAAAAATGGCCGGGGTCGGAGATGAATACGTTGAGACCCAGTCCATATTCCGCAGTACTAAAACCCGTCTGCCATGGCTATTCGCCAGTTGTATCGGTGGTATTCTGGCCTTTTTTATTATCAGCGGATTCGAAGCGGAACTTGCCCGTTTTGCCTACCTGGCAGCATTTATTCCGGTTATTATGGGAATGGGCGGCAATATCGGTACCCAATCCTCCACTATTGTGGTCCGTGGTTTGGCTACCGGTCGTCTCCATATCAGGGACTTCTGGCCGGTGGTTTTCAAGGAGCTTTCGACGGGATTGATCCTGGGCCTGGTCTATGGAACGTTGATAGCGGTTGTGGCGCAAGTCAGTTTTTATGAAACTATCCCGTCAGGTTTGTTTGCAGCCTCAGTCGGTATGGCGGTTATCAGTTCCATGTCCATAGCTGCCCTGGTCGGATCACTGGTACCGATGCTTTTTGCCAGGGTTAATGTCGACCCGGCGGTGGCTACCGGTCCTTTTGTGACCACAGCAATAGATATTATTTCGGTTTATTTTTATTTTGTGATCGCAACTCGCTTGCTTGAATTGTAGTTATCCGGGTTGAAACTGGCGGTTGCCTCACCCGCCTTTTTTCCTTTCGGAAATCAGGCGGGTGAAACAGGGGGGGAGGGAACTCAATATTCCTCTTAAGCTGCTTGATAATTTATCCGCTTACTGGCCACAGAATCAAGCAGATGGCGGTATCTTACTCCATAGTGTTTCTCCAGCAAATTCGTCATGTCCTCAAGCGTTTTCTTACAATCGTCCAGAAAACCCTGACCGAGCTTTTCTTCTTCCACCTTGAAGCGCTGTTCCATTTCCTTTTGTTCCTTTTTGCTCAACTTTCTTTCCACCCAGGGAAAAAAAACGTGGTTTTCACGATTTAAATGAGCCCGTAAAAAAGAGTTGTAGTCGCCAAGACTGCGCCAGAAAATGGACGTTTGTGTATCATTACCTTCCACATAGCCTTTGAGACATCTGCGCATCTCCCTTAAGGCTGCATCGGCTTTTTTGTGTTGATTTTTAAGAGCTGTGAACTGGCTGTCCAATTCCCCTTCCAGTTTTTCCACTAATACGGGAAACAACACTTCTTCCTCTTTGACATGGTGATACGTTTCGATAAAACTGTCTGCAAATTCGAAAACGAGTTCAAAAAAATCCTCGGATGGGCGTTCGCCCCAACCATATACCTCTGCGGCTACCTGGATCTTGTCGATATAATCCCTGATCAAATGATGCTCGGCAGAAAGAGTCCTTAGTACTGACATGTGTCCTCCTTAACGGTAGTTTCCGGTCGCAAATTTCAACTCGGTTTTTCACCCGGTTATTGTTAACTGAGAGTAGAATTTAAACTGCGAGAAATGTACCAAGGGAGGTTGATAATAGACATATTGATGGGCAACTTATTGCGAGAATGAAAGACTTCTCAAGGGCGCTGACAGATCCCTCACTTTCGTTCAGGATGGCACTTGGTATCGCTTCACGTGACTGTTCAACTGGTGCCTGTTGTAGGATGGGCAACTCGTTGCCCAGCAACGGGACCTACAGATGGGCAGGCTGCGCTGGCCCTTCCTGCATTCTTTCAGCGACCACGTAGGGAAATCCTGGCGTTTCATCGAAATCAGACCTGTCACGGAGACAACAATTGTCTCGATTTAGGTTGAGACAATGATACGCTTAGTCTTTCCAGGTGGGGAGTTTACTGTTTGGTTTCCATAGGGTTTCCGGAATTTCCGTTTGGTGAGAAACCCAGCGGGCCAAAACAAAAACCAGGTCGGATAAACGGTTTAAAAAC
>JAKSDL010000721.1 GCA_022360105.1 Pseudomonadota bacterium | reverse complement strand
AGTAATGGGCTTTGCCGTTTTACCAGCTTTGATCATTGACCTGATTTATGCTCATCATCCCAAATTAGGGCATATTGTAGGATTTGTAACCGGTTGGGCAATAGGTGTTATGTTTCTGCATAAACTAAAAATCAACCAAAAATAATAACGTGGTAAAAAAGCGCATCCGCTTGACTGCCTGTTCATCCGAGATGACCATATATCTTGTGATAAATCAGCCCAGGGATACGCTCGCAGGCTCGCTTACCCCGGGCTAATATAATCATTCCCTTCAGGGAATTACCAATCAATAGAGTGGAGGAAGGAACAATTTGTTATGAAATTTAATTGGATAAAAACAACCGTATACCGCGTATTTTTTTTAACCCCTTTTGTGTTCATTACCCTTGCCCTGGTTATTATTCTTGGCAAAGCGAATCATGTTTTGGCTGAAACAAATACTCAAATTGAAGTGGTTTATACAATTCGACCGGATTTGGAGCAAAAAAAGCTACTTGTGACTGCCAAATTCATTAATATTCAAGCGAATGAATTGCTGATTGGATTTTTAAATAGTTTTGTCTGGTCTCAATATGACGGCACAGACCTGGCGGAGAGAATCGTTGATCTAAACGTAAAACCGGATTCGATAAAACTGCACCAGGAGCTGAATAACGATAAGGTGAAGGGTTACCGGGTCAACATGAATGGTTCCGACACAATGATCCTTTCCTATACATTTGATACAACAAGAGTACCCTACGATTTCCATTTTACCGAGCTGACCAATACGACCCTTCATGTTCCGGGAATGGATTTTTTTGTCAAAGTCTTTCAATCGGTCCGGGAGATCGAAGAGGGAAATGATGGCTTAGATCACGTGAAACGTTACGAAATACATTTTCAGGATTTGCCGGAAAACTGGCAGGTACTTACGACCTATTCGCAGCCGGATCCGAATACTGTACTTATAGAAGATTTATGGGGTGGAGATGTATTGTTAAGCGCCGGAGAGTACAAAAAGAGCACTATCAGTTCAGGCGAGGCTACCATCCACGTTGCGCTCGACAAAGGGTTGAAACTAAATGTCGACAGTTATATGAATGATCTGGAACGGATTTTCCGGCATTATTACTCCATATACAATCATATTCCCGAATCGAAAATACTCGTAGTTGTTAACAAGGACCCCAGACCATTCAGGGGCAAAAGCAAATCTATGGGTGGACAGGTTAAAACCCGAAATATCATTAACAGCCTGGGATGGGGAAACAGAATCGACCCGAAAACTCTGAAATACAAAATTCTAAGCCATTTGGCTCATGAAGGGCACCATATCTGGTATGCTCACGGATTTGAGATGAAAGACAGCTGGTATTGGTGCCAGGAAGGTTTTACGGAATACATCTCTGAGAAAGCCACTTTTGAATTGGGATTAGGAACCGAAACACATTTTAAGAAAGCTTTGGCGAAAAGGTATGTCGATTATAACCGCCTTTCAATCAAAAACAGCATCAGCCTGCTGCAGGCATCCTTGAACAGGAACCGAACGCAAGAAGAACGGGATTTGTTTTATGACAAGGGAATGCTGGTCGCTTATCTGTTGGATAAGCGGCTGAATGTTCAAGGTAAAAATCTGGAAACCTTTATGGCAGATTTTTATAAAACCCATGCTATCCCGGGACTCCCGGTAGGAAACCAGGAGATCATTCGATACATTGACGAATACCTGGGCGATACCTCGTTTACCGAAAAATATGTTTTAGGTACTGATCCAATTCCTTTTGAGGTACTTGACCTGGGAATGGAGTATTACTGGTGGAAAACCGAACGCTACCTT
>JAKSDL010000679.1 GCA_022360105.1 Pseudomonadota bacterium | reverse complement strand
CGGCCTTGCACTTGTACACATACAGCTTGTGCTCGCGTACCGAGAAGCCGACTGCGCCGGCGATACGATTCTTATCGTTCTTGTCGTTGACCAACTTGACGATGAAGACATGCTCCTGGATACGATCGATACCCAGTGCCGTCTTCGCGGCCTCGGCGACGATCCACTTGTAGGACTCCCCGTTGATCATGATCTGCCACTTACCCGAGCGCACGGGCTTGCCACCGTCCTTCAACGGGGTCATGCCTTTAGAGCCATCGTGGCGCTCACCGTTTTCGTCCGTCTTCCAGATCGGCAGGCCCCATTCCTCGAACAGGTGCACCGACTCGTCAACGTGGCGGCCGAGGTCGTAGGCTAGGTCGTCGCGGGTAATACCCATGAGGTCGTTCGACACCATGCGAGCGTAATCCGCCGGATCCTGTTCCGAACCAATGTAGGTGTTGATTGCCGATAGCCCCTGGGCAACCGCGCCGGAGCGCTCCATCGCGGCCTTGTCGGCCAACTTCACCTTGATGTCGACGCCCTGCGCCTTTGCGGCATCCAACCATGGACCGATCTCATAAGCGGTACCGCATGCGGCCATGCCGCCGCCGATGATGAGGATATCCACCTCTTCTTCGACGACGTCAGGTTTACCGAATTCAGCCATTATCAATACCTCGTTTCCAAATCTTCGTACGCTATGCGACGCGCGATTACTTCTCGATCAACTCGCTAGGATCACCGGCACGATAGCCATTGGTGTCAACGAAGAAGCCGCTGTCGCTGATCCTGTCGATATCTGCGGCCGGCTTGCCGCCGTAAGGATCGATGGAGCCTTCCGGCGTGGTACGGATCGGAAACTTGAAGCGTTTCAGGGCGCCGTTGCGGAATTTGATGGTCCACATGATGGAGTCGTTGCCGCGCAGCGGCTGAACCGACGCACCTAGCGGTACAATATCGGCGTACGAACGAGCTTCGATCGCGTTCTGCGGACAGATCTTGACGCAGGCGTAACATTCCCAACATTGCTCCGGCTCTTGGTTGTAGGATTTCATGGGGTGGCCGGTAGCGGAACCGTCCTTGTCCAGCGTCATAAGATCATGCGGGCAGATATACATACACGCCGTTTTGTCCTGGCCCTTACAGCCATCGCACTTATCGGTACGTACGAATGTAGGCATCGATGATTTCTCCTAAGATTACGCTGCAGTCTTTGATTACCTAGATGGCGCCGGTGTTGGTTCGAAGCATCACGATTCAGATTATCAAGGAAGGAAGTGTTCGAACGATAGCTCCTGACTTGATGGCCCCCTGTCCGGTAACCCGGCATCCGGATAGCCGACGTCTTGCCCAGCCAGGCAGACGTTGCAAACAGCACATATCGCCAGCAAAACCTTGGGGTGGCTAAACATAGTCAGAGGGATTCAAAAAGGCCAGATAATTCTACCGTCAGTTGACATAAGTTAGCCTTATTTGTTTTTCTAGTACACTGAATCAACAGCCTGTTTTTCCATGAAAATTGGATCACACGCGGGCTATACTCCGTGTTTGTTGAACCGGGTTCTGGATAATGCCAAACAACACTGGGCCGGCTCGGGCAAATCCTTTCGATGAAGCAAGATAATGTTCCGGACGCCGAACTTCTAATCGCCAGCGGCTGCGCGCATTGTCCAAGCGTGTTGACTGCAATGACCGAGCTGCTCAAACAAGGAAGAATCGGCCGCCTGGACGTCATCAATATCGCGACCAGACCGGATGCGGCAACGGCACGGGGTGCTCGTGGCGTACCCTGGATGAAGATCGGTCCATTCGAGCTGGTCGG
>JAKSDL010000386.1 GCA_022360105.1 Pseudomonadota bacterium | reverse complement strand
GGGTGCGATTCAAACAGTAAAGTAGGAGTTCAACGATGCTATTTAATTAAGCTGGTTTGAATCATCTGTCATCCTGAACGCAGTGAAGGATCTGTCGGCACCCAAAGCAACTCCATTTTCAAAGAAGCAAGTTTTGTTTCTTGCAATCAGCCCGGTTGATGGGCAACAAGTTGCTCATCCTACAAATAGATACCATTCAGCTTTATGTAACAAAATGCCTGATTTTTCTTCTGCTCAAATAGAGGATGGTAACGAGTTAACCATCCTCTTGAACTATGGGCACAGTTGATGGGCAACAAGTTGCTCATCCTACAACCGGAAGACAAATAGCTCCCGTTCTTCTTGAATGGTTTTGATCCAGTTAAAAAACCATACTGAGCATTCTCATCGGAATTGCCGAATTTTTCAATTCCCATCATTGCAGTTGCAGGATTAGTGATTCAAGATGTAATGACGATTCTATTTTATCTCGCGGGCAAAACCTATCAACGACTATAAACACTAAATGGCATCAACTGGAGTAAAGGTTAAACAAGGACCTTTCGGTTCGTTTTATGGCTGGGTTATTGTGTCTGTAGCGTTTTTAGTGGGCATTACACAGGCTGGTGTTTTTCAGAATATTCTTTCCATTTTCATGATACCCATGGAAGCGGAATTTGGTTGGAACCGATCCGTGATCACCGGGGCGATAGCTGTTGGCTCATTGGCTGGCGGATTTGCCGGCCCTGTTCTTGGACCATTGCTTGACCGCCATGGACCCAGGATGATGGCTTTTTGGGGGATTGCAATACTTAGTGCCGGGTTGGTGGCTTTGGCCTGGTTGTCCTCGCTTTGGCAATTGTACCTGTTTTTTGGAACCGGCCGTATGATTGCAGCCGGTCTTTTAAACCTGGTGATTACTGTCAGTGTATCAAACTGGTTTATTAAGAGGCGTGGTAGGGCAATGGGAATAGCCCAGTTAGGAAGTAGAATCGGACTGGCTGCCTTGCCACCAATAGTGCAAATAATGATAACGGGGTTTGGCTGGCGCCCGGCCTGGGCAATGCTGGGCTTGATTGTGTTTTTTATTTCGGCTGTCCCATCTTTGATTTTTCTCCGAAGGCGTCCTGAAGATGTAGGATTGCTGCCTGATGGAGAAGACCCGAATCTCTCAACAAAACAGGAAGGTTCGAACCCGGAGGTTGAATCATCAACAAAAAAATCTGTAGAAGACGTAACCTGGAGCCGACAGCAAATCCTTCGTACCCGTTCCTTCTGGCAGCTGATTGTTATATCTTGTGTCATCTTTTTTGTGGGAGCAGGAACTAACTTTCATATTTTTCCGTTTCTAAACGACAATGGTCTTTCTCCCGAAATCGCCGTGATGGTCATTAGCGTGATCTGGATTTTAAGTGCCTTTGGGGGACTGACCATAGGCTTTCTTGCCGAAAGAATCCCTGTCAAAATATTGTTAGGGGCTTCTTTGAGTTTGTTGGGAGTTGTTTTTGTTTCCATTTTTTGGGTGGTTACGAACGTCTGGCTGGTTTTTGCCTTTGCAGCTATCTACGGTTTCATTCGTGGCGCAGTACTTCCGCTGTTATCTTTGATCTGGGTTGAGTTTTTTGGTCGATTCTCTTCCGGAACCGCCTTGGGACTGAGCAGTGTATTTCGATATACGGCTAATGCCTTGGGTCCTGTCTTTGCGGCCATCTGTTTTGATCTGCAACACAACTATTACCTCCCTTTTTATCTCTTTTCCGTTCTTCTGTTAATCGGTGGAATTGCCTCCTTCCGGTCCAAAGCTCCGCGCTTTCCAGTATAATTCTCATCAATCTTTTTCACCGGTTGTATGGTTTATGATATCTGCATGCAACAGAGGACAATTAAATAATGAGTGCGAATCTTGAGTAGTTATTTATCGGAAAATTGGTATAATGGGCTCAAACCGGAAATATCTGAATAGAATAGAACAATGACAAAACCATGTTCCAGCGATGTGGATACTGAATCTTAAATGCCGTGCATTTTTGACTATTCAGTATCAACCTAATAGATTTAATGGTGCTGTCATTATCCGGCAGAAAAAGCTAACGGCAAAATAGTAGCCAAGGAAGCCCGTTTTCATTGAAGGAGATTCCAAACAAAAGTGCGATGACTGACAAGAACACCGACTATGAATTAAATCAAAAAATAGAGATACAAGAGCGGGAATTATCTGTTTACCGCTCTTTAGTGGAGAACAGTCCGGATCTTTTTTACAGAACCGATATGAACGGTCTGATTTCCTTTATCTCACCCTCTGTTTTGCGTCTCTCGGGTTACACCGTAGAAGAAGCTGTCGGAATGAACATGGCGGAAGAGGTCTATCTTGTACCGGAAGAAAGACGTACCTTTTTAAACGTTTTGAAAGAGACGGGAAAGGTTGATAATTTTGTAGCACGGTTAAAAAGGAAAGATGGTTCAGTCTGGTGGGCTTCGACGAATGCACATTTTTGCAAGGACCAGGAAGGTAATATAACAGGCGTAGAAGGTATTACTCGCGATATTAGTGAGTTGGTCGAAAAAGAAAAAGCTCTTGAGGAAAGTGAAGAAAGATTTCGTGTTGCTTTCCATACCAATCCCGATTCGATCAATTTAAACAGGGTTTCCGATGGATTATACTTTGATATTAATGAAGGATTTACAGAATTGACCGGTTACACCCGTGAGGATGTGATAGGCAGGACCTCACTTGAAATCAATATCTGGAAAAATCCCGAAGACCGACAACGCCTGGTTGATCTTTTGTTGTCTGCAGGCAGGGTTGTCAACATGGAAGCACAATTTGTCAAAAAGAACGGTGAGATTGCAGACGGCTTGATGTCGGCCAGGATTATTAAAATAAATAATGAAGACTATATTCAATCCGTCACCAAAGAAATTACCGAGACAAAGCAACTACAGCAACAAATTCTTCAATACCAAAAGCTGGAAGCTCTTGGCACGCTCGCCGGCGGAATTGCACACGATTTCAAGAACCTCATTGGGGCCATTATTAACTATGCCCAGCTGATTTTATTGCACTCCGGAGATAATCAAAAAATAAATAACTTTGCCAATAAACTTATCACTGCTGGTGATCAAGCCACTAGACTGGTTCATCAAATTCTGGACTTCAGCCACCAGGGAAACTTAAAAAAATCTCCTACCGATATCGGACAAATCGTTATCGAAGCGCTAAAGTTAATAAAAGTCTCCATTCCTTCTTCGATAGCGATCAAACACAGCATAGATTCCACTGCGTTTACGGCAATGGCAAATTCGGATCAAATACATCAGGTGATAATGAACCTGTGCCTGAATGCTTCACAAGCGATAGATGGGAATGGAGGGGAAATAGACGTCAAGCTGGCAGATTTTCAAATCGAAGAAAAGACTCAAAATGATTTCCAAAATCTGGCCCCGGGTAAATACCTCTCCCTGACAGTTTCCGATAGCGGACACGGGATGGATCATGCAACCATGGCACGGATATTTGAACCGTTCTTTACTACCAAGAAAAAAGGAATTGGAACTGGAATGGGCCTGGCCACGGTACATGGAATAATTAAGAACCATAGAGGTGATATAAGGGTCACCAGTGATGTCGGAAAAGGTACAACGTTTCAAGTTCTATTACCCGGATTATATTAAATTCAAAACCGGGCATCATCCGGTGATGACTTCTCTACACCCTGCATCAACGGTGTCCGGCCAGAAAAGATTTCCTTTGATTGAAAGCTTAAGTGGGTTTTCCATTCAATACTGATAGGAGACAAGGTCTATTTTTATTGTGAATCTTGTTCCGTTGCCGGTATCCAAATTTATCGATCCATCCAGCTGCTTTTCCACAAGGTCCCTGACCAGCCTAAGCCCAAGCGACCTTGATTCTTTCCAATCTTTGTCTGGCGGAATTCCAACTCCGTCGTCCTCAATGATCAATTCCATTAAATCATGACCCACCTTTTTAATAATGATGTTGATCTCTCCTTTGCTATTATTGGGAAAGGCATGTTTTAAGGAGTTGGAAACCAGTTCATTAATTGTCAAGCCCAGCGGAGAGGCTATTTTTATATTGCAAAATATCTTGTCGGAATCGATGTTGAATTTAATATGGTTGGGATCTACGTTGTATGCCTGGGCCAGTGAGGACGTGATGGTCAGTAAATAGTTGTAAAAATCAATTTCTGCCAGATTATCGGAGCTGTAAAGTGCCTCATGCAACGCCGACATGGCAAAAACCCTGTTCTGGCTTTCCGATAATGCTTCCTTTATTTTTTCATCATCCAGCGTTGACGCTTGTAGTTTGAGCAAACTGGAAATGACCTGCATATTGTTCTTAACCCGGTGATGGATTTCCTGAAGCAGGGTTTCCTTTTCCTTGAGTGATGCCTTGGTTTGCTCTTCTGTCTCTATTCTGTCTGATATATTCTGCAAAAAGCAGGTCAATCCGATCACTTCGTTGGTATCAGCTTGGATGGGATTCCAAAATAACTCCCAATAGATGGGAAGTTCCGGTTCTTTATGGATTTCCGAAAATGATTCTCCGTTCAATGCACGATCATAAGACAGCTTGGCCTTTTTGCAGGTATCCGAATGATTTAACTGCTCAAGCATGTTCATGCCAATTGTGATGTCAACATTGTGCACTGCTTTCATTGCTTTGGCATGGTTTTCGTTAAAGGCTGTGTATCGATAACTTCTATCCAGGGCAAATATGATGATATCTTTTGGACTTTGAATAACAGCATTCAACAATAGATTTGAGTTAACCAGTTCAGTTTCAATCTGCTTGCGATCCGTTATGTCCTGGATCATCCCTCGCAATCCAATTTGTTCACCTTGATAAGTGACTGTATTACCAATAGCATTGACCCATTTCAGATTCTTTTTGGCTGTTATCAGGCGAGCTTCAAAATCAAAACCTTCTCCCACCTTAACGGCGTTTTTAACGGCATCCGCAACCATTTGGCGATCTTCCGGATGATAATACCCAATTGCATCTGCTACATCAGGTGGGGTTTCATCATCCAATTCATGAATTCGAAAAGTTTCTTCGGTCCACGACAACGTATTGCCGGAAAAGTCTATTTCCCAGCCTCCTAATTTTGCCGTAGAAGCTACTTCCCTAAGACGGCGCTCGCCTTCAATCAGGGCTTTTTCAATAGACTTGCGTTCTGTTACCCTTCGTGCGTTTACAGTTAGTCCGATGATTTCATTTGAGCCTTCCAAGGTTCTGGGGGCTACTGTCGATTCATAGCATTCGATGGTACCATCAGCCGTTCGGTAATCTGCTTCATAGAATCCTGGGTGGCCGGTTTTTATTACATTTTCGAGAATCAATTTAACTTCCTTCTGTTTTTCCTCCCCCTCCAGGTATTGACAGAATTTGGTTCCTATTAAGTTGTCGACTGTTGTTCCCGGTAAGGCAAAATTGATGAATTCTATATCCAGGTTATTGTCCAAGGTAAGAATCTGATCCGGAGAAGTTTCAGTAAGAGAGCGCCATCTGGCTTCGTTTACCCGGAGTGCTGCCTCAGCACGTAAGCGATGTAAAATACTGATTGTCAGTATTAAAATAATGATGATCAACGCAACGATCCCTGCAAACATAGACCAGATAAGCTGCTTGTTTGCGGCATAAAAAGATATCGGTTTGTTGATGATTATACTGTCGGGCGGTAAGTCGGATAATGAAACATTGAATCGCTCCATCTGTTGAAAATCAAACATAAAAGGATTCGGGCTTTCCATAACGATAGGGATATTGTCCGTAGATTCACCTCGAAGAATACGAATGGCAAGGCTTGCCGCTTTTTCACCCTGGGCAATACCGCTGGTGAGTTTTCCTCCAACGATACCATGACCCAAATTGACGTCCCAAAAGCAATAAACGGGAGCGTTAGAGCCCCGGGAAATCATATAGGTACTTTTTTCATGCGTAAAATGGTTACCGTCTTTATCGTTTGTGTATGTGAGCATCACGACGAAACTTTTTAGGGGGAGTTCAGCCAGCCTTTCTTGAAGGTCTTTCATCGTCATCCCTTCAAGAAAGGTGAATTGTGCTCGTTGCTGAAACATGGGGATCAAACTTGAAATGAGTGTTTTGTTGGCGCGGCCGCTCATGGTATCATCAACGACTACAAAAACCGATTCTGTATCCGGATGAATATCGAAGGCCAGTTCCAGGGTTGACTTCATATCTATTTTTTCGACTACTCCGGTTACAGAATTGTAACCAATCAGATCTTCATCCTTAAGGAAATTTACTCCGCAAAACACATGTGGGATCGCTCCAAACAGCTCATCCCTGTATTCCCGCACAAATTGGAAAGCATGATCATCGGAAGTGATGACGATATCAACGGGATGCATTTTGTATTTGAGTGCCAGCGTTTTTTTATACGCATCAAGATAGTCTTTTTCAAACGAGTGTTTGGTATCCATATATTCAAAATGGAAGTCTATCTCAAGCTCCGAAAACTCAAACTGTTTTTGGATACCTTCGGTAATATTATCAGTCCAGGGAAGTCCTTTGTGATAAGAGTTCAGGACCAATACATTCCAACTCTTGGAGGTCCGGGCAGCCAATTCCGGGGAAAAAAGACAAATGAATACAATTAAAATTAAAAACCTGACCTTGTATCGTTTCGACATACCTTTGGCTAATTGAGTTGTATGGTTAAATTCGGTTGGACTGAGTTTGTTTTCTTCATGTTTTAATTGTTTGAACCGCGGTCAAACAGATGCACAGATACTAACAGATTTTTATTTATAGGTAAAGAAATGGAAACAATGACAACAGTTTCAATCTAAGGAATGTAAGTAGAGAGGAGATTCCAACTTGTTGTCAAAAACACGTTAAGGGTCGGATTTAGTTGTGTAAGGAAGATCGTCTAATTGTGTCGACTGGAACGCGGATGCCAAGATTTGGTATATCTCTTTCCAAAAACGTTTGGATGTAGTTATGTTGCCAACGATTACCGGCTGCATCGCTTTTCTTGAAAAAAGATGGAGGTAATCCGCCTCTATACCAAAGTGTAGAAAGTTCTTTATCTGTGACATCCTCTTTGCGCAATCCTGATTGTGTGTGAAAGGAGATCCGTCCTGCGCCGATTTTAAGACTATATTATACTTGACGTATCATACCTTTGGTATTATACATGTGGTATTATGAAACGGTTTATATTCGATCAATTGGTCAGTGCTGAAAACATCTGCAATTTGGCAAGGGAAAAAGCAGCCATAGAGCGACACATAGTCAACAGGGACCGTGTTGTCATTTATGCTCCTCGAAATTTCGGAAAAACATCCCTCATAAAGAATGTTGTTATTCCCGAATTCCGGTCAAAGAATAATCCCTCATTTACTCTTTTCGCTGATCTGATTGAAGTCAGGGATATGGACTCCCTGGTTGCCAGGTTACAAAATGCGTTTGAGCGTTCTTTTGCCGATTCCTTTCCGATAAGAAATCTTGTCGAAAACATTAAGCGGTTCCTGTCCGGTCTGAAGCCGGATATTACCGTTGATCCGGTTACATCTCAAACCGGCATTTCCCTGAAGATCGCCCCCGGCAGCAAAGAATATTCGATTTCATTTCTTTTTCATCTTATAAAACAGATAGCTGCTAAAGCTTCCGTTTTGGTTGCGTTGGATGAATTCCAGGACGTCGTGAAAGTGAACGAGGCGCAAGCTATGTTCAGGCAGGCATTCGAAGACCTGGGGGATGTACCTATAATTGTTATGGGATCACAGAAACACATTCTCTCTGATATCTTTTCCAAACCGCATGCGCCACTGGCATTTTGGGGAAATGATTTACCTTTTCAGCCTATCGCGTATCAGGAATACCACGACTATATTCAGGAACGGTTCGATCAGCGGGAGTTGAAAATCGATCCGGATTGTTCGAAGTACCTTCAGGACCTGCTTTGGCGGATTCCGGAACCAATCAATGTTGTAAGTCACCAAATATACAGTACATACCAAAAGAAAGAGGTCAAGAAAGAGCACATCAATCTGGCGATAGCAGAACTTTTGGAAAACAAAAAAAGCCGGTACGAAACCCATCTGGCAGGATTCTCGGCTGCTGAGGAAAAAGTCTGTATGAACCTGGCCAGACTCAATTATATTGAAAAGCCGCAATCAAAAGAATTTGTTTCAGCCTGTCAAGTGACCAGCCGGACAGTAGGTAAGATTTTCAGAAAATTCCGGAACAAAGGTATTATTGAAAAGACCGATTCCGGTTACCGACTTTCCGACCCCCTATTAAAATCCTTTTTTAACATCTATAGATAATTCCGATTCTGACTTAAACCCTGTTACTTAAATTGTCCTTTTTTTGTGCACGATTGCGGATTACGAGCACGAAAAGAAAATCAGCACTTTCCGAAACGACCGGGAATGAAATACTAAGTTATGGTTCGGTCCGAAAAATTTGCCGGAAAAAGGGTGGAGGTAAGCGGAAGAGCTGTCATGAAATCAAATCAATTCGGCTATTTTGTTTGACAATACGGAGAAACGCACAGGTTTGGTCATAAAGTCCTTTATTCCCGCTTTTTTGGCCTCTTCGAAGCTGACAGTGGGGCTATGGCCTGTAGCTATAATGATAGGTATTTCCGGCCTGATTTTCAGGATTTCCCGGCTTAAGTCAAACCCGGTGAGTTTGGGCATCATTTGGTCTGTAAAAACCAGGTCGTAAAGATCCGGGTGAGCTTTAAAATCCTCCAAGGCTTCGATCCCGTTATTAAAAATTGAAGACTTGTAGCCCTGCTTTTGCAGCATCACTCTGTAGAGGTTTAACAGATCTTTTTCATCTTCGACGATCAGGATATGTCCCTTTCCTTTTTTGGGTTTTTCTTCACTTGTTAGCGTGTCGATGGGAATGGCTTTTGTGATCGGAAAAAAGACACTGAATGTGGTACCTTTTCCCGGGAGAGTGTCAACTTTGATGAAGCCGGAGTGGCTTTGCACAATCCCATGGACAATAGATAGGCCCAACCCTGTCCCCTCATCAACTTCCTTTGTGGTATAAAACGGATCGAAGATGCGGTCTTTAACTTTATCTGTCATCCCAATTCCGGAATCACTAACCCTTAGCTCCAGGTATAATCCGACTTTGAATCCTTCAGGCAGTACTTTTTGGTGCAGCGATTTTTCTTTCAACTCAACAGTCAACACCCCCCCTTTTTGCCTCATGGCGTCCACAGCGTTTGAACAGAGATTCAGCAGAATCTGGGAAACCTGCGTTTTATTAGCCATGATCGGTTGGCAATCCGGTTGAATGTTGATATCCATACTCATCGATTCCGGCAGGGTGGTTCTAATCACTTTCAACATGTCTTCAATGGAGCTTTGAATGATCATGGGAGATAATTCCATGGAATCGGACCGGCTAAAGGTCAGAATTTGTCGCACCAAATCCGCAGCTCGATTGCCGGATTGAATAATGGCATACAGACCTTCTTTCACCATACCATTTTCCTGAACCTCGCTGGAAAGCATCTCTGAATAACCAAGAATAGTACCTAAAATGTTATTGAATTCATGGGCTATACCTCCTGCCAAGGTACCCATGGCCTCCATTTTTTGGGATTGCACCAGTTGATGTTGGGTTTCTTTCAGTTTTTCATTGGCTGTGACGATTTCTTCATGGGCTTTTTGTAGACCCCTGGTACGCTCCTCAACCTTGTTTTCCAGTTCCTCCGAAAGGATCTCCGACATGGTAAACGCTTTGGAAAACCGGATGGAAAGCATCACCGATTGAACAAAAATAAAGATAAATATTCCGATTGAAGAAAGACTGAGGTTATAGACAATTTCGTTTTCTGCCAGAATTTCATAAAGCACGGTGGTTGTTAGTATTATAACACCGATTGAAACCAGAATGGCTCCTTCGCGTTGATTGATTATGGTTTTGATTAAAACGTAGGGAATGTATAAACAAAGCAAAAGCATGATCACTTGGTAATAAAGGATTCCATGCGAAAAGAGGATAACGGGAGTAACCAGGGTGAATACGCTGAACAATGCACTGACCACGGTCATTATGGTCCCGACACGTTTTGAAAACTCCGTGTATAACGACGAAATAAACAAGTAGAAAAATGGCGCACCCAGGTAAAACGACAGGTACTCCATTTTTTGATAGATCTCCCAGCTAAAGTCAGGAAACAGCCAGATCAAAAACCTTTCGCCAACCACCAGGGTTCTGATTGCCACTAACAAACAAACCAGGGAAAAATAGATGGTAGACCGGTCGGAGCGTCTTAAAATGAACAGACCAAAATGATAGAAAGACATCACCAGCATACTTCCGACCAGAAATAATTCGAACGCTACATTGGCGATTCTTTTTTTTCTGATTTCGGTTTCGCTGCCAAACTCGATCGGTAACCAGACTCCTCCTTTTTTATGCCTGAAATTTGAAACTTGCAGGGTGATATAGATGTCTTCCAAATCGGCAGGGAATGAGGTGATCTTCGGTAAAAACTGAGGTGTAGAGGTTTCTCTGCTCTTTCCGACTACACCGTTGCCGGAAACAACCCTGTTGTTGATCCACATTTTATACGAGGTTGCCATGTCAGGAATCTTCAACGCAAAAGGCTGGCTGGTCGGCCCAACCCGAATATGAAGTCTTAATGTGGCATAACCGCTTCCGGGAAGGGTGCCCTGCTTGGATTCATAACCGTCCCATCTTCCCGGTACCGTGAGCATCCCAATGAACCCCCCGGGCTCTCCTGTTTCAAAATCGATCGGTTCCAGCAACTCCCTCCAGTAAAACGTCCATTGACCGTTGAGCGGGATGGTGCCGTCTTTCTGAAAATCCCATTGACGTAAATCCAGCACACCGTTTTCAGCTAAAGGACGAAATCCTAAAAGGCTTTGTTGCTGACATGAAACAAGTGGCATCAAACAGATCAAAAAGAAGGCATACGAAAGCAATCTCCTTTTGAGGTGGTTTGAAGTCAAGATTAAATTTGTTTCATTCATTTTTGTATATATTGCTGCGAAACGGTTTGTAGCAATTTGTTTCAATTGCAGAATGGGTCTAAAAAACTTGAATCTTAATCATACCAGATAGTTACGATTTCGGTGCTGTCTGCAAGCAATGGACAATACTAATAATTACGATCGAATAGAATGTATGTATCATAAATAAGGGAAATTTGCCTGCCGATTCTCCAAGTTGTTGAATAATCACAGAAAACCGTACAATTGTGATTGGCGATATATTTTTGATGTTGGAATTTGGAAGCATGAACTGTCCCGTTATCATTCCGGATTCATTGGCATAAGCGCCTAAACAGCAGAGTTGGTTGTTGAATGGATTCATTGGTAGAAGCATGGAATCAGGTATCCGAAAGATGTTTCAGGGATCAGATCAATTGGGATAACTTATGTGACAGGGTGGTAAATCGAACAGGTTTTGTCATGAAGTCTTTTATACCTGCCTTTTTGGCTTCCTCCAAACTAACTGTCGGGCTATGACCCGTAGCGATGATGATGGGAATTTCAGGTCGGATTTTCAACATCTCCTGGCTCATGTCAAATCCGGTTAGTTTCGGCATCATTTGATCGGTGAATACCAGATCGTATTGATCAGGCTGTGCTTTAAAATTTTTCAGGGCTTCGATTCCGTCAAAAAAGATTGATGATTGATAGCCGAGCTTTTTCAACATCACTCTGTAAAGATTTAATAAATCTTTCTCATCCTCCACAATTAAAACATGTCCTTTGCCTTTTTTGGGTTTTGCTTCTTTTGCCTGGCCGCTTTCAGGAGATGATTTGGTAACAGGGAATAACACACAGAATTTGGTTCCTTTACCCGGATAACTGTCAACATTGATAAATCCCTCATGGCTTTTTACAATTCCATGAACAATTGACAATCCCAAACCGGTACCTTCGTTGACTTCTTTGGTTGTATAAAAAGGATCAAAAATGCGGTTTTTATCCTTCTCATTAATTCCCGTTCCGGTGTCTTCAACCACCAATTCAATGTAAAGACCGGCCTTATTATCTTTTGTCAGTTGGTTTTTTTGCAGACTTTTTTCTGACAATGCTACTTCTAAAATTCCACCTTCATGTCTCATGGCATCCACAGCGTTGGTGCAGAGATTTAGAAGTACCTGGGAAATTTGAGTTTTGTTTGCTGTAATCGGTTTGCAGTCAGGCTGGATGTTTTCAATCAAAGTTATTGATTTCGGCAAGGTGGTTCTAATCACCTTCAAAATATCTTCAATCGAGGATTGAACGTACATAGGGGTTTGCTCTTGAGAATCCAGTCGACTGAATGTCAGGATTTGTCGAACCAAGTCAGCAGCCCGATTTCCCGATTGGGTGATGGCAAGAAGTCCCTCCTTTACAACACCTTCCGACTGCACTTCATTATACAACATTTCGGAATAACCAAGAATGGTACCTAAAATGTTGTTGAATTCATGAGCAATTCCACCTGCCAAAGTGCCCATTGCTTCCATTTTTTGTGACTGAACCAACTGATGTTGTGTTTCTTTTAGTTTTTCACTGGCAGCCACAATTTCTTCATGGGCCTTTTTTAATCCCCTGGTGCGCTCTTCAACCTTGTCTTCCAATTCTTCGGAAAGGATCTCTGCCATGGTAAAAGCCTTGGAAAATCGAATAGAAAGCATGACCGATTGAACCAATATAAAAACAAACAATCCTATGGAAGAAAGATTAATAGTATATAAAATCTGGTTTTCGGAAAGAACTTCATAAAATACCGATACACACAGAATAACGATACCGGCTGAAAACAAAATGGCGCCTTCCTTTTTGTGGAGAATAGTTTTGGTTAACGCGTAAGGAATATACAAACCCAGCAGGGCCATCATCAGGTGATACAAAACGATGGCATGTGAGTGGATAATGACAGGTGTAACCAGGACAAACAGGCAAAACAGAGCACTTACCCAAACCAGGAACACTCCTACTCGCTTTGAAAACTCAGGATAAAGTGATGAAACAAACAGATAGAATAGGGG
>JAKSDL010000496.1 GCA_022360105.1 Pseudomonadota bacterium | reverse complement strand
TCACGCCAGTCAACAACATCCACCGCTTTAACCTCACCGTAGCCGGTGATATAGGGGATAACCGACTCCATTTGCGTTTCCATCACCTCAACATGCAGTGCCGTTTCCAGGTTTGGTTTTTTCGTCGGGGATGTTTTCATTCCTGCAAGAACACTCATACCCGCAATTCCGGCACTTAATAACAAGACACTGGTTAAAACAGTTAAGATGATAAATCGTGTCTGTCTGATGTTTGATTTCATGATCACCCCGGGTGTTATGGATAAAGACTGAAGACGGAGGGTTGAAAACCGATTACTTCAAAGTCTTCCCTGGTTTTATGCCAAGTTCATGAATCAAATTTATAAGACAGGGGATGAAAACAATGTGGAAAGAACGTGAAAAAAAGTGAAAAGAGAGGAAGGGCAACCAGAATGGTTGATGAATGGTGAAGAATTGTGAGGAAATCGATCGCCGGGACTCTAATCTTTTGACTAAAAAGATTAGGAAGAAGCAGAATATAGTGAATTACCGGAATTGTTTCTACAAGGAATTATGACCCGACAACGACTTGAAAAAATCAAGCAGGTGATGAATCGTCGCCAAAAGGATTTGACCGTGGTTATGGAGAATGTCCATAAACCGCAGAACATGGCTGCAATTGCCAGAACCTGTGATGCCGTGGGAATTTCTGAATTGCATGTTGTGCAAAACGTCAGAAGACGAAGCTTTATGAACGCCAAATCAGCCGGCGGTTGTAAAAGATGGATCAACATTGTTTCCCACAAGACTATTGATAGGGCTTACAACTCACTGAGGCAGAAGGGATTTCAAATTTTGGCTGCCCATTTCTCGGAAGATGCCACTCAATTCAGGAAGATTGACTACACTGTTCCAACTGCCATTGTAGTAGGTTCTGAACTGGACGGTATGTCGGATTACGCAGCCACCCGGGCAGACAAAAGCATTATTATTCCGATGATGGGAATGTCACAATCACTAAATGTTTCAGTAGCCACAGCCTTAATTTTATTCGAAGCCCAAAGGCAGCGAGAGGAGAAAGGACTCTATGACAGCGGAGGTGATACCATAACACGCTTTCCGCTGGAGTGGGCCTACCCCAGCGTGGTGAAACATTATAGAGCCCGCAATCTGCCTCTTCCGGAAATCGATGATGAAGGAAACATTATTCACGAAGACTTGCCTGCCAAGAACTAGCCAGATGTTGCTTTTTCAGTTTTTGATCGCCACTCTTTAAGTTTGTTTTCCCTGATAAATTTCTCCATGGGGGAGTCGGCGGGATATTGCTCTTCGTATTCCGCAAACCGCTTCTCCAAGGCCTCCATAACAATATCAACGACATCTTCATGTAAACGCCCCGGATGGCACAAAAACCATTCGGATTCATTAAACTCTTTGAAAGCGTCTTCAAAACTGAGTTCAAATTCAGACTTGATGTAATCTCTTAACTCACCCAGGGAACTCGCTTCTTCGTGGGTAGGAATATCGGTGAACGTGATTTCGTTTTTCTCCACGGCACATTTCCATGATCCATCAGGCTGTTTAATGCCATGAATAGATATACTAAAGCCCTGCGCCGTTGCTTTGACCAGGATTTCCGCATTCACTTTTTGTTTTTCCATCATTTATCTCAGTGATTCTCCAAAACCGTATTGTTGTCCTGCGTTGTGGTACTTTTCGTTCGCCTCTGTAAGCACCTTGATAGATATGTTCTTTACTATTCCCTTTATCTCTTTCCTGAATTGAATGACATGCGGAGCGTTTAAATGCGCATTGAAGGCTTCCATGCTCTCCCATTTTTCTATAACCGTGACCAGGTTATCATCTTTAACCTGGGTAGGAATTGGCGTATCCACATCCAGAGTCGGCTGGTACATGAGACATCCGGTTTCCCCGGTAACCAGGGGGACAAAATTCTTATAAATCTTCAACACGTCAGGCATTTTGCCTTCCTCGATAACGATCGAAGCAAGCACGTGAATCATGGTTCCTCCTGTTTTGGTTCAGTCAGTTGGATGATAAATAATCCCTAAACATGCGTCAAGATAGCTCAGAACCCATTCAATTGATGATTGACAACAGATAGATAATATCTTCTTCCGGC
>JAKSDL010000397.1 GCA_022360105.1 Pseudomonadota bacterium | reverse complement strand
TTAGATATCTAACTCAAGTTTCGCACCCTTGTTTTATTCTATCAGTGGCTCTGCAGTTCACTGGGGAAGATGACTTTTACATAAAAGCTATTCGCTACCGGCAGTTAGCTTTTAGCTTTGAACTAAGCACCTTCGGTACGTTTACATGAATACTCAAAATAATGGAGCGAAGCGAGTCGTACACCTACATTTGACAAGTATTTTCAACAACTCTTTAACAGGAGGAAAAAATGAACAAGATAATCAAAGGTTTTATCACATTGAGTATCCTGTTTGCAGTAATGACGGGAAACCAGGCAATAGCCGATCAGAAGATTAAATTTGCCAACGTCGGTTGGACAGGTGTCACCATTAAAACCAAATGCACCATGCAGCTTCTCAAAGCCATTGGTTATGACAGCGAAGAAAAAATGATGGCAGTCCCGATCACCTACCTAGCCCTTTCACAGGGCGAAGTGGATGTATTTTTAGGAAATTGGATGCCATCCATGGAGAGCATTGCCGGCAAGTTTTTTAAAAAAGGAACGGTGCTTAAATACAAGGCCAATATGCCTGGAGCCAAGTATACCCTGGCTGCCCCTGCCTATGTTGTTGATGCCGGACTGAAGGATTTTAAGGATCTCGTCAAATATGGAGATAAACTTGATTGGAAAATCTACGGCATTGAAGCTGGAAATGACGGGAATAAAATCATTCAATCGATGATCAACAGTGATCTTCATGGCCTGGGCAAATTCAAGCTGATTCCTTCCAGCGAGGCCACCATGTTATTGCAGGTGGGAAACTACATCAAAGAAAACAAATGGATCGTTTTTCTTGGCTGGGCTCCCCATTCCATGAACGTTCGCTACGACATGAAGTATCTTGATGGCAGCACCGCGGATACCTTTGGGGAAAATAACGGAACGGCCACCGTCTACACGAACCTCAGAAAAGGATTCGTTTCCGACCATCCAAACCTGGCCAAATTTTTCAATAATCTCTATTTTCCCATCAACATGATGAATGAATCGATGCTGGAAATGTTTAAAGACAAAAACACCAAACATAAAGCAGCCGGAATGCAATGGATTAAAGCACATCCGGAAGTATACAGCAACTGGTTCGAAGGTGTGAAAACAGCAGATGGAAAACCAGCTCTGCCGGTCATTGATGTATACCTGAAATCAACTCAATTCTAATAAGCACATTGTATCGATTATTGATCCCTGCAAGCACATCTGAGCTTTCAGGGATACAGATTGTCTCCTTCGTTCATTATCCTATCTCTGTCACAACCATTGTCCGCAGCGAATCGCCTTGGATTCACCGCTACTTATACTGAGATTTTTCCACAAAAGCATGCCGGGATTGCCACTGATGTATTTAAACTGTTACTAAACCGGCTAATCCATCCTATCTCAAATTATTTTAACAAGAGTTTTATTCGAACGATTCTCTGCATCTATCTACATCGGGCTTTGCAAACCAACCAAAAGCGCTTTGATCAAAGCTATACAACTTTAGTTCGAATGATTAGAATAGTAATTAAAACAAATTTATCTGAATCCTTCTGTCCTTTCTGAAACAGGACGGACAGTTTCAGCCAACACTGCATTCAGGTACGAACCATCTATTCACAGCAAAAGAATCCGAATGGTAAGACGTTTGAAAACATCGTTGAAACACTGGAGAAAACTCTTCTACCAAAAATTTTTCAACGTGTAGTGACCAGCCTGCTAAAAAACAGCCGAGCTTTTAAACCTGATTTTCTGGACGAGGTTAAGCAGGTGTATACACTAATTGATGATGCTAAAGAAGCATTACTAGACCAGCTAAACGATCAAGACAAACCAAAGGCGAAGATCGATTGCCGGAAAGGTTGTTATTATTGCTGCGGAAAGGTGGTTAAACCCACTATGCCCGAGCTTTATATCATATTCGAACACATCACTGACAAGTATTCCAGAACTGAATTGGGACACATCATGCAGAGATTGCATGCACATGGTGAGCAATGCAATCAGGCAACATCGGTTAGTGAAAGAACCCAGGTCTACTGTGCTTTTTTACAAGACGACCTGTGCGCCATCCACGCAGTCAAACCCCTTTCCTGCAGAGGTTACACCAGCAATGATGTAGAAAAATGCAAGGCTTCCGTTTTTGAGCCAATGACCGATATTCCTACCAGCATTTGCCACTACTCCCCTTATGATATTGCCAGAAAGAGCATTATGAAGAGTATGTATATTACTGGTTTTACTGATGTTACTGAGGAGTTAAACAGTGGGATCCTAAGGTTGCTGGAAGAGGAGGTAAATGGAAAATAGAAGTGTAATAATTTGAGTCGAAATGAATTTAATCTTTAACAAAAAAAACCTGTCTATTTATCCGCAGAATCCTCAATACCACCTGTTTGTAGGATGGGAGCCGCATCGATCTCTTCTGCTTCCATCAGTTCCACGATTCTTTTCAAAGAAAGCGCGATAGTCGACTGTTCCAAAACGGATAGTTGGATAAGTGAATTACCTAGTTTGTCTTGCAGAGGGGATGGGGAAGAGCTGGCAAAACTTTTGCCTTCATCGGTTGCCGTGACCTTTACAACCCTTCGATCTTTTTTATCTCGATTTCTTTCGACCAAACCTTTTTCTTCTAATCGGTCCAATATCCCAACCACGGTACTTGAACTCAAATGAATCTCCTTGGCAAGGGTAGCCACGGTCAATACCTCATTTTCAACAATCGCCAGGAGGCAAACCAATTGGGGAGCCGTGATGTTAAACTTCTGCTTTAATTGCCTGGAATGTATGTCAACAGCCCTGATGATGCGGCGCAGGGATTGAAGAATTTGTAAATCGTGACGGATATTGCTGTTGCCGTTAAACGTTTCGTTTAATTGTTCCGTGGTTTTTGAAGCCATTATGTATTGAGAAAGTAAGGTGTGATTGTTTGATCGTTCAGTTCGAAGAAATATAATAAAATGCAATTAAAGTAAACTTCAAAAATCCAGACATTCTAACGACAAAATGAATATCCACAGGTCATTGTGATATTCCCTGCCTCATCCGCCAACTAACCCATGGGGCTAATATCCCGAAATCAATAGATTTCGTAAAAGCAGGATCTTAGCGTCCACATTGACACAGGTTTAGATTCTTGCTAAAAGAATAATTTGAGATAAAATGATATTAATCGGAAATATTGCAATGAGAATCTTTTAATCATCTTGCGTCAACTATCATTGTCCCGTTCTATTCACAAATCGAACTTCATAGCGCAAAAAAGCTGTTCAACGAAAAAACATCGGATCGGGAAAGCACTAATGATTTCAGATAATAACCATTCCTTAAAGCCCTTCATATCTAATTCTTCTCGTACTCTCAAAAGTGCAATTCAAAACATACATTGTTTAAAAATTTACCATGAGCACAATAGAAAAAATCAGGGTTGAGAATCTTTATAAGATATTCGGTACGAACCCGCAAAGAGCCATGAAGCTGTTAGATCAGGGCCTGGAAAAAGATGAAATTTTTGAAAAAACAGGTCTGACAGTTGGAGTAAAAAATGCCAATTTCACAGTAAATTCAGGTGAAATTTTTGTCGTCATGGGGCTTTCAGGCTCCGGCAAATCTACCCTGGTTCGCATGCTGAATCGACTGATTGAGATCACCTCCGGTTCAGTGTTCGTGAACGGCCAGGATATCAGCAAACTGGACAACAATGGCTTGACTGAAATTAGAAGAAAACAGATGAGCATGGTTTTTCAATCCTTCGCCTTGATGCCTCATCTAAGCGTCATAGATAACGCGGCTTTCGGGTTGGCTCTGGCAAAGGTCGATAAAGAAAAACGCCTCAAAAGAGCGATGGAAGCCCTGGAACAAGTCGGATTGGAAACATATGCAGACTGCACCCCGGACGAGCTTTCCGGTGGTATGCAGCAGAGAGTGGGTCTGGCCAGGGCTTTGGCCGTTGACCCTGAAATCCTGCTTATGGATGAAGCTTTTTCAGCATTGGATCCATTGATTCGGACAGAGATGCAGGATCAATTGTTGAGTCTGCAGGAAAAACACCAGCGAACCATCGTATTCATCTCTCATGATCTGGATGAAGCAATGAGGATTGGTGATCGGATTGCCATCATGGAAGGGGGTAGCATTGTTCAAGTAGGCACGCCGGATGAAATTCTGCAGAATCCTGCCAATGATTATGTTCAGGCGTTTTTCAGAGGGGTCGATCCTACCGGTATCCTCGCTGCAGGCGATATTGCCAGGGAAACCCAGACAACAGTCATCAAACATCCGGGCAAAGGCCCCCGCGCCGCCTTATCGCGCTTAATCAGCCACGACAGGGAATACGGATACGTGCTTGATGCTTCCAAACGTTTTCTGGGTATTGTGAGCACCGATTCTCTTAAAGATATGATCAACGCGAACGGCAGCAAAAACCTCGATTACAACGATGCGTATTTGCCTGAAGTCAAACCGGTATACTCAGATGATTCCATGCAGGAAATCCTGGAAGAAGTGACATCAAGACCATGGCCGATCCCTGTACTAAACAAAAAGCAGGAGTACATTGGCGTCATTTCCAAGAATGTCTTTCTGCAAACCTTACAAAAAAACACAACGGACTAAATACATGAGTTGGTACACGTTTGAGGAAAAAGTCATTCCGATGGATCAGTGGATTCAAACCGGAGTTGACTGGTTAGTCGAAAACTACAGGGAGTTTTTCCAGATTATAAAAATTCCTATCGAAGCTTCACTGGGGGGAATAGATTGGGCGCTTAATGCCATCAATCCATGGGTGATAATTGCTGTCTTTGCAATCCTAACATGGAAATATGCCGGAAAAATAACCACAGTTTTTTCGATTTTTACACTTTTGTTGGTAGGACTCCTTGGTCTTTGGGGAGAAACCATGACGACTCTATCTATGGTGGTGGTTGCGGTCATTTTTTGCACGATTTTTGGTGTTCCCTTGGGTATTTTTTCAGCCCGCAGTGACCGATTCGAAGCAGTGTTACGTCCTTTGCTGGACACCATGCAGACGACTCCTGCTTTTGTATATCTGATTCCCGTTGTGATGCTGTTTAGTATCGGGACTGTATCCGGGGTAATAGCAACAATTGTCTTTGCGATGCCTCCAATTGTCCGTTTAACCAACCTGGGAATCAGGCAGGTGCATCCTGAATTGGTTGAAGCCGGAGAAGCGTTTGGCGCCACGTCGCTGCAAGTCCTGTTAAAGGTTCAAATTCCCCAGGCCTGGCCCTCTATCATGGCGGGACTCAATCAGACCATAATGATGGCTATTTCCATGGTCGTGATTGCTGCTCTGATCGGTGCCGGAGGACTTGGAATGCCGGTTTTCCAGGGACTGAACAACCTGGATATTGGCCTGGCTACGATAGGTGGTATCGGCATCGTTTTACTGGCAATGGTTTTAGATAGAATCACCCAGGGAATGGTCAGCAAATGACCCATCATATTCGGTTTTTTTTAGGGGACGGCTTTGCTTTTACCAAACGTCTGTCCAATATTTTAATTCAAAAAGGAGAAACCATGAAACGTTTACTCGTTTGTTTAATATTGTCGATTTTCATGTCACTACCAGCGTTTGCATATAATGAAATGCCTGGTAAAGGCAAAACAGTCAGTCCGGCCAGGGCAACCTGGGATACCGGGTATTTCCAGGAAGCACTGATGCGCAGGGCACTTGAGACTCTCGGCTACAAAGTCAAGCCCACCAAAGAATTGCAGAATTCACTTTTTTACAAGACAGTAACCTTGGGTGATGTGGATTATTGGGTAAACGGTTGGTTTCCCATGCATTGGGCGCAGACACCTAAAAACTTCAAAAAAAAGGCGGGGATCTATGGTACTGTAATTCCTGCCGGCGGTTTGCAGGGATACCTGGTTTCAAAGAAATATGCTGAAAAATTTAATATTAAGTCGATTGAAGATTTTAAACGACCTGAGGTTAAGAAAGCCTTTGACACCGATGGTGACGGCAAAGCTGATTTGGTAGCCTGCCCTCCGGGTTGGGGATGTGAAGGTGTGATCACTCATCATTTTAAAGTGTACGACATGGCTCCACATATTAACCCGATCAAAGCAGCCTATGCGGCCAGTATGGCAGAAGCTCTAGCCAAACATAAAAAAGGCAAGCCGGTTTTCTATTACACTTGGGCGCCTAACTGGACTCTTTTCAAGCTGGTTCCCGGAAAAGATGTTGTCTGGATCAACGTGCCAAAGATTTTACCAAAACCAAGCCAGGAAGCTGGTAAGGATTTTATGACAGTTACCGGATTGGAAGGGGCTGTTTCCAGTCCAACCAAAATGGGATTCGTTGTTAGTGATATCAATATCGTGGCTAACAAGAAATTTATGGACAAGAATCCGGAATTAAAGGCGTTTTTTGCTGCATTTAAGTTACCTCTGAGTGATATCAACGAGCAAAACACCAAAATGAAAGACGGCGAAAAGTCACAGGCCGATATTAATCGACATGTTGATCAATGGATCGCCAAAAACAAAAAACAGTGGAATGACTGGCTGGAACTGGCCAGAACAGCTGCTGAGTAATATTCTTGAAGGTTTGGCGACTTGCCAAACCTTCTACCCACCTTTTCCTATCCTAAAACCAATTCCTGAGTGCCCTCCCGAATTTATTGCGTGGTTTCCACACTTTCCTTTTTTCAATCAGCGACTATTAAGCTGTTGTTAATCCCTTCAGAATAACACAGATATATTTTTGCAATTCCGTCTCAAAATCCAGTTCCAGTGGGGCAAATTCCGGCTGTTTATGAATTTCCCGGACGATGTCCGAAGGATGAGCAATGGGCCAGAGGCCGTTCATGGTTATGATGACCTGGTATAAAAAACTTCGGACATGCTCCATGGTTAAAGGGGGAAAGATCACATGAATGGAATTGCCAAGTCGCAACCATAACTCCATGAATTGACGCTTGTATCCAGCCAGGGTTTCCAGTGTTAAATTTTTCTCCAGGATGCTGGTTAAGATGGAAAGTAAGACAGCCATTCTGGGTCTTTCTTTAACGCTTTTGGCCAGAATTGCCGCAACCGATTCAACATCCCCGGAATCAGCATATCCAGCTAGTTGCTTTTCAAGGGAATTTACCCATTCTGTTAAATCTTCGGTCAGCAACTCCAGGTAAATGGCTTCCTTGCTTTCAAAATACCTGTAAGTTCCGGCTGTTGTGATTCCTACTTCTTTTGAAATCGATCGCAGGCTTACTTTTTCAAATCCCACTTCATCCATCAGCCTTGAAGCAGCTTCCATTAACGATTGTTTTCGTTGTTCTATTTGATCTTTGTTACGTGCTCGTTGCCAGGTCATGGTTCCTCATTAAGTTATTTATGTTTATTTAATAGTCATGTTTTTGTCTTTGTGTCAAATTATACCATCAGGATTCCGGTTAATCGATTATTTGCATTTTATAAAATATCTTTTATTTTAAATAGATACAATATTATTTATTTGACATTTGACAAATAAACAGTGTTCTCTTAATATATAATCATCGTTTACTTATTTTATCAAAACTGTTTTTACGCCCAAAAAGCAAGGAGAAGAACATGAAAACCATCGATAGAAACAAGCCGATTTTAGTAACAGGTGCCACAGGATATGTGGCAGGAAGATTGGTAGAGAAACTTTTGCAGGAAGGATTAACCGTCCACGCTCCTGTCAGAGATCCGAATGATAATACAAAATTAACCTACTTGAATGCGATTGGAGAAAAATCGGAAGGAACGATCAAGTATTTTAAAGCCGACCTGTTGCAGCCAGGCTCATATAACGAAGCTATGGAAGGGTGCGAACTTGTTTTTCACACTGCGTCACCTTTTATCAGTTCTGTAAAGGATCCCCAAAGAGACCTGGTTGATCCAGCCCTACAGGGAACGGAGAATGTATTGAATTCGGCAAATGCCACCGATTCTGTCAAACGGGTGGTCTTAACCAGCAGTTGTGCTGCAATCATCGGGGATGCCAAGGATTGTGAGTCTTATCCCAATGGCATCGCCACCGAAGAACAGTGGAACACCACCTCCACTGTCGACCACCAGGCCTATTCCTATTCCAAAACTGTAGCTGAGAAAAAAGCATGGGAAATCAATAAAAAACAGGATCGCTGGGATCTGGTGGTTGTTAATCCTTCCCTGGTATTGGGGCCTGGTATCAATCCCAATGCTACATCGGAAAGTTTTAATATAGTTCGCCAATTGGGTGATGGCAGTATGAAGTCGGGTGCCCCCGAGTTCTATATCGGTGCCGTTGATGTCAGGGATCTTGCATTTGCCCACTACCAGGCCGGGTTCACACCGGAGGCTGAAGGTCGACACATCGTTTCAGCAGAAAATATTAGTTTTTTGGATCTATCCGAAGCATTGCAAACCAAATATGGGAATGCCTTTCCTTTCCCTAAAAAAACCTTGCCCAAATTTTTAGTTTGGTTGGCAGCTCCTGCAATAGGTCTAAAAAGAAAAATGATAAAACTGAATGTTGGTTATAAATGGCAGGTCGATAATTCCAAGGGAAAACAGACGCTGGGAATCAACTATCGTCCCATTTCCGAATCTATTGTTGAATTCTTCCAGCAGATGATTGAGGCAGGTATGGTGAAAGGGAAGTAGTTACGTGATCACAATGATGGGCAACAAGTTGCCCATCATACAATTGTGCACCATCAAGAAACTACATATTTGCCCTAACTGCTTAAAAGAATTAATCTACCAGGATGAAAACCGGAATAGTATTTATCCTGCTGATTTTATCCCAGCCGTTAATGGCAGACTGGAGGCAGGAGGAGCGAAAAATCAATTTTTTACTGGATCAAATCGCCAGGGTTGATGGCGTTTTTGTGCGCAACGGCACGGAGCATTCACCGGAAAAAGCTGTGGAGCATCTCAGAATGAAAATGGATAAAGCCATGAACAGCTGGTTTGCTCCCAAAAAAGAGACCTGGACAGCAGAATTATTCATCCAAAAACTTGCCTCACAATCTTCAATATCCGGAAAGCCTTACCAGATAAAATTCAGCAATGGACATTCTGTTAACAGCGGCGTCTGGCTACTAAAAAAACTGGGTGAATTTCCTCGATCCCCTTAATTCTCCTTATGATTGTTTTACGATGAAAGCATTAAATTGGTCTGCCTCTCTTTTTATAGTGATATCCGTTCTAAATGGATGTGCTCAACCTGAATTCGATGAAAAAGCCTGGCTGCGTGAGGTTGAATCCACTATGGTTGAGGAGCTTTATGCCGAACATTATAAAGATGGAAAATACTTCAACCCCTGGATTGATGTCTCCAAAGGAATATCTGATATACTGACCTGGCGTTTTAGCTCCGCCCTACACTACTCGGAAGAAGAGAAGGCTTACCTGCCGCCGTTTCGTGATGATACCTCGGATCAGATTTTAAACAATTTGGAAAATGATTTTATTGTCTGGATTGGCCACAACACTTTTCTAATCAAAACCGGTGACCAGGTCTGGTTGACAGATCCCATGTTTTCCAAAAGAGCTTTGCTCCCTCCCAGAAAAACGCCACCGGCGTTAAAGGCTGAGGATATCAACCGACTTTTTCCCAAAGTGAATGTGGTGATATCCCATAATCACTATGATCATCTTGATGCTGACAGCATTGAACAGCTGTCACAAGACTATGTTTATTACGTTCCTGTTGGTTTGAAACACACTTTGAAGGACTGGCAACCTAAAGCTGAAATAATCGAAATGGATTGGTGGGAAACGCTTAAACTGGGCAAGGGCATCGAAATTCATTGTTTGCCGGCCCAACACTGGTCCCTGAGGGCGTTTGACGGAGAGAATACCTCGCTATGGGCCAGTTATATGTTCATCACTCCGGAAACCACCGTCTATTTTGGCGGAGACAGCGGATACTTTATCGGTTACAGGGAAATCGGCAGAAAATATCCTAAGATCGATTACGCCTTGATCCCGACCACCGCCTATCACCCAAGGTGGTTTATGCATAAGTCCCATATGAATATAGAAGAAGCCTTGAACGCGTTTCAGGATCTGGGTGCTGACTATTTTATTCCGACCCAGTGGGGCGCTTTCCATCTGGGAGATGAGCCACCCGGATATCCCGGATTGGATTTAATGCATGCTATCAAATCCCGAAAACTGGATCAAAGCAAATACTTGATATTAGATATTGGGGAACTCCATATTTTCAAAGAATCCTCCTGTAATTGTTGAGGTATTTGCTAAAAACTAAGCTATTTAGCTCCCAACATATTGTCCGGCATCCTGACGGCGATCACCTGTCCTTTGGCGCAGGTTGTGTTTCCGGCTTGCACAGTGATATCAACCACCACTTTTCTCTCTTTCACTTCCGCTATTGTCCCACGCAGTTCAAGTTCGACTCCCATGGGAGTCGGGGCAAGATAGTCCACTTTTAACGAAGCGGTTACAAAGCGAAGAGGAGGTTCAGTTCCCAGTTCCCTGCCTGCTTCTTTGTAAGCAGCTGCTGAAGCAGAACCGGTTCCATGGCAATCGATCAGCGAAGCAATCAGCCCTCCATACACATAACCCGGTATGGCCGTATGATATTCCTTGGGCTGATAACGGGCGATGGTGGTATCTCCATCCCAATAGCTCTTTATCTGATGCCCTGCTTCATTGTTGCTCCCGCAGCCGTAACAGTGGCTTAATTCATCCGGATAATAATCCTGAAACGCCTGATCGCTCATTCAACCTCCCCTTTAAATTATGAAGGCCCTCACCTTTTAGCACCGTGATGAAGCCTCGATTGTTAATAAGCGGAAAACAAGTGCCCCGCCTAAACTCTTTATTTTCAACTATTGGCAAACTCGCTTAGCTTATCCCCGGTAAGTCGATAAATAATCCACTCGCTTTGGGGACGAGCACCAATACTTTCATAAAACTTTATTGCCGGTTCGTTCCAATCCAACACGCTCCATTCAAAACGTCCGCAATCATTTTCCATGGCATGTTTTGCCAGAAATTTAAGAATTTCTTTTCCTGCTCCGCAATTTCTATGCTCGGGCATAATATACAAATCTTCCAGATACAATCCCTTTCTACCCAACCAGGTAGAATAGTTGTAAAAGTAAACAGCAAATCCAATCGGTTTATCGTCTATCAGGCAAATAATTGCATGAGCAATAGCCTTTTCTCCAAAAATTGATTCCCTGATGGATTCCTCAGTTGCTTTTACAGCATCCGGTTCCTTTTCATAAATGGCCAGTTCGGTAATAAAACGCAGGATCAAACCGGTATCTTCCGGTCTAGCCTCTCGAATAATGATGTTTTCCAATGGACCTCTTGACAATAGTAAAATTTACAGGATCTTAAATTAAAATAACCTAGCTATCACTTTGTTTTTATTTGGTTGCTATCTGTCTTTCTATTCCCAGTTTTTGTATCCCGATGGTCATCTGCTGATTAATCATGGCCATGGTATAGGTTAAACCCTCATCTTGAAGGGCGAAATTAGCAATATAATTTTTGTTGGTCGGCTGATTAAATGAAGGGTCCAGTCCTTTCCACTCACCGTCTTGCCGGTATTCGACCCAGGCATGGCCGAATGCCGTCCATTCGTGTTTCTGATTGTTAAACGTCAGCATCACACCATGTATTGTTTTGGCCGGAATCTGGTATTTTCTCAAAAGCGCCGTAAGCAATGTGGCATGCTCGGAGCAGTCACCTCTTTTGTTTTTAAGCACAATTGACGACGGATCATAGATACGATCCATGGTTTTTTCCAACAGATCGTATACAAACCCATTTAGATCCCTCGCTTTTGGAGATTTGCCGAACTGTTTTAAAATGTCATCTTCGATCTCTGCGAAAACTGCTTCCTCGAAATCGATTAAAAATGTCGACTGCAAATAATCGCTGGTATTGCCGGGTTTGACTGGAATGTAATTCTCCAAACGAATAATCAGTTGATCCCTGCCAATTTCCAAAGCTTCATGCGGCACATTTTCCAGGTATTTAAGTGGCTTAGGTATAAAAGCCCTGATAATCAACTCATTTTCCTCTCGATAATCCGGGTGAATGCCATTCTCAAGCTGCAGATGGTGCAGAAACCTGATGGATTGGGCAACGATGGAGGTTGCAGGCAGAATTACCATTAGAACCAGCAACAGGACGAGATACCTACTTTTCATGATGATAGATCCGCTCCATTATCATGGTTGAGCCGGCAAAGGGAATGGTTGAACTTATTGCCCCGTTTTTATCGTAAATCGTGGTCGAGGTGAGACTGGCTACTTTCTCTTCCAGTTCAATACGCTTTTTTTTCAGTTTTTTCAAAAATTTGTAATTAACTTCTAATGCGGCCGTTGGATTGACCTGGGGCGAATAAATATAAAAAACCCTCGGAGATCGTTTCTTTTTCAGAAAATAATGGTCCAACACCTCTTGGCTGACTGTATATCTTGGCATCAAACCTAATTGCGAGTTCAGGTTCATTTTTATTTCTTTACTTAAAAAAGTACCATTAACACCAAACCTGCCGTTTTTCTGTCTCTCCAGTCGAATCTCCATATCCAGTTCACCATTTTTTAGAGTGACATAATCTGCACTGGTCAGGGTGCCACTCGGATTACTAACTTCACCGACAAATTTATCGAGGGTGACAATATCACTTTTGGACCTGGGAATGAGAATACTGGAATACTCCACATAATAAAGCTGCTTCCGATCTAACGGCACAACATAAGATTCAACAATTCCGGTTTTTTGCGAATTGATTTCCACAGTACTGATACTTCGTAATTGATAATCCTTGAGATAGGAATTGTCTTTTACTTTTAGACTCTTTACCAGCTGGGAAACGATGCGCTGAAAGGTTTTTTTATAACCGATTTCATTGTGAACACACACGAAACCGTTGCTGAATTTATTGCCGACAATTGTTTTAAGATTTCCGTAGTGTTTCTGTTCGTTAATGTATGCCAAATCGACACGCATAAAAGGAATATCACCAATGGCGGAAGTATTGAGCCGTGTAATTTCCCTTTGCGATATTTTGAATTGTTCAATCATCACATTGTGAAAATTCAACAAGGAGCTAGCCATATCAAGTCTCTCTTTATAGACATAGCATTCAAGTGGCGCGACGGTTCCTATTTGCAGAGGAAGATAATAAAAACTTCCAGTTTCGAAATAGGAGATTTCCGGTTTTTTGGTCCATTCCCCTGAAACGGTCAGATAGCCGTCTTTGGATGTCAACTCACTTTTGGCCTTGGTTTTCAGTTCCCTTTTTTCCATGGCTTTGAAATCAGGTTTTTCGGGATCAGCCTTTTTTGCAGTATTTCCGGGACTACAGCTGAATGTGAAGAAAACCATCACAAGCATTGCAATGTTGACATGCATTTGTTTCATTTCATCCTCGTTTAAAAGTCCGCGATTTTAAATTGGATTCTCACCATGACCGTGAGCATACTTCTATCTGCAAATCTAGTCAAAAAGCATTCCCGGTACTTTCCTTTTTTTATTGCGCCCGTCATAGGGCACCATTTAAAATAACAGGGTGTTATGTTTGAAAAGCATTCCGATTTTTCATGAAGATAAGGAGGGCTACAAATGCCTACTAAATTCGCCTCCACGGCAGACCTGGAGGAAAAACAAACCAGTTTTACGCGCTTATCGGAACATTGCTGGGCTTACACAGCAGAGGGAGATCCTAACACAGGTGTAATCATAGGAGATGATGCCGTGATGATTGTTGATGCCACGGCAACACCTGTTATGGCGCAGGATGTCATTAAACAAGTCCGTTCAATTACCGATTTGCCAATAAAGTATGTTGTTCTTTCTCACTACCATGCTGTAAGAGTTTTGGGAGCATCAGGGTTTCAGGTAGCCGGGTTGCAGTCGGTTATTGCCAGTCAGGATACCTTTGATTTAATTGTTGAGAGAGGTCAACAGGATATGGATTCGGAAATCGGGAGATTTCCCAGGCTCTTTCAGGCTGTGGAAAGCATCCCCGGATTGACCTGGCCCACCCAGACATTCAGGGGTGAAATGCGAATCTGGCTCGGAAAACTGGAGCTGCACATCATGCAGATTGGAAGGGGGCATACCAAAGGCGACACCATTGTTTGGGTTCCCCGGGAAGACGTTATGTTTTCAGGCGATCTCGTAGAATATGGTGCAGCCTGCTACACCGGTGATGCATATTTGGGCGATTGGCCACAAACCCTGGACAATCTGGAAACCTTCCACCCCAAAAAGCTCGTTCCAGGCAGGGGACCTGCCCTGGAAACCCCTGAGGAGGTCAAAAAGGGATTGGATTACACCAGGGACTTTGTCAGCACGCTATACAACAGCGCAAAAGTAGCTGTGGCTGAAAACATGAATTTAAAGCAGGCTATGGCTCATATTCGTTCGAAAATGGATCCAAAATTCAAAGATGTATTTATTTACGAACATTGTCTGCCTTTTGATGTCTCAAGAGCCTTTGATGAAGCCTCGGGAATTGTTGATCCGCAAATCTGGACAGCAGAAAGGGATCAGAAAATGTGGCATGACCTGCAAGCCGGGGATTAACTTAAACAGGAAACTCCATGTTTTTGACCTATAAAAGTCCTGTTTATGAGTACATCAAGTCACCGGATCAAACCTCGGTAACTCGGGCTCATCATCCCCTGGTAGTGGTGGGTGCCGGACCGGTCGGAATGGCTGCGGCAATAGATGCTGGTATTCAAGGCCTAAGAGCCCTGGTATTGGACGACAATAACACAGTTAGTGTTGGCTCACGTGCTGTGTGCTGGTCCAAACGGGCTTTGGAAATTCTTGATCGCTTGGGATGCGCAGAACGAATGGTAGCAAAAGGGGTAACCTGGAAAGTCGGCAAAACCTTTTATCGGGATAAACTGATACGACAATTCGATTTATTGCCTGCTTCCGGTTACAAACAACCTGCATTTATCAATCTTCAACAGTATTATCTTGAAGAATACCTGGTGGAAAGGCTTAATCAGCTGGATAACGTGATGGTTCGCTGGAAAAACAAGGTGATAGGGGTTGCTGAAACAGAGGATTCCGTGCTGCTCACCATCGACACTCCGGATGGTGTCTATAATATTAGCTGCGACTGGCTGGTTGTAGCTGATGGAGCTAATAGCACAGTACGGTCTCTGGTTGGTTTGGAAAGCAAGGGACAGGTCTTTGAAGACAGGTTTTTAATCGCCGATATCCTCATGAAAGCCGATTTTCCTCCGGAGCGCTGGTTTTCTTTTGACCCATCCTATCACAGGGGTTGGTCCACCTTGCTTCACCGTCAGCCTGACAATTTATGGCGCTTGGATTTTCAACTAGGGGCAGACGCTGATCCTGAAGAAGAAAAGAAGCCGGAGAACGTCATTCCCCGGGTAAAAGCCATGATGGGCGATGATGTGGAATTTGAGTTGGAATGGGCCAGTATTTATAATTTTAGCTGTCGGCAAATGGACAAATTCAGGCACGGCAGATTGCTGTTCGTCGGTGATGCCGCTCATCAGGTTTCCCCTTTTGGAGCTCGTGGAGCCAATTCCGGTTTCCAGGACACTGATAACCTGATCTGGAAACTAAAACTGGTGATGGAAAACAAAGCTCCCAAAAGGCTGCTTGACAGTTATGATGCGGAAAGGGTTCCGGCAGCCAGGGAAAATTTGCTGAATTCAACCCGAACCACAGATTTTATGTCACCCAAGTCCGGGATTTCCAAAATATTCCGCAATGCTGTCTTGGAGCTGGCATCAGATTTCGAATTTGCCCGGGATTTAAGCAATTCAGGTCGCCTGTCTGATCCTGCTATTTTGAGTGACTCCAGCCTGAATACAGCCGATGAAGATTCCTTTGCCGGTGAACTGGTACCGGGAAATGTGGTTGCTGACGCACCTGTAAAAGGACTCAACGGTGAATCCTGGCTGTTGTCAGTCCTCAGCAGCAGTTTTCACTTATTATACTTTACCGATTCCGCGACCGAACTTGGGCAAAAGGATATTGAAGCGTTACAACGAATCACGGGAGAATCGATTCCGGTTCAGTTGATAATCATTTCGGATAAGATTAAACAAATTCCCGGATTATTTGTTTTGGAAGATAGTCAAGGAATGGCCAAGGAGCGTTTTGACGGAGAACCAGGCACAACCTATCTTGTACGTCCGGATCAGCATGTCGCAGCCAGGTGGCGGGTATTTGATTTTCAGAAGGTTGTGGCAGCTTTGAAAAGGGCAACGTGTAATGAATGATTTTGTTTATCAGTATCTTGACTGAAGCAATTTACAAACGGTCTCTTGACCCAAAATGCAAACACTACAATTGAAGCCAATTAAATCATGACATTAAACACAAAATCCAATTTTCATCGTGAAGGCCAGAAAGTCTTCAAGCCTTACAGGCCGGGAGATGACTTTTACGAAGCCTTGATTGATATGCACAGGGATTTGAACGAAGCACAAAGCAACAGGGTAAATGCCCGATTGATTCTATTGATGGCAAATCATATAGGAGATGTGGATGTGTTGGAGGAGGCAATCAGAATTGCCAGAAAAGATGCTTAGACATCTATAACTCTAATCCAGCAATGACGGGTCTATGCCATTTTCATTAATGTATTTATGCCAGAGCAAGATGCTTAATATAGATCGATAAGGTCTGTATTTCTCTGTTTTCTTAAGAATCTCCTCCTTTGAATCCTTTTTCTCCACTAACCCCACAGCTCTTAACGATTTGATTAGCACCAGGTCACCTATTGGAAAAATATCGAGTTTGTGAAGGCAATTAAGCAGGTAGACATCAATTGTCCAATGGCCGATACCTTTTATTGTTATGAGCTCGTTCCTGATGTCTTCACTTTTTTTTGTCAAAAGCTTTGGCAAAGAAATTTTCTTTTCTTTTATTGCCAGGGCAAGATTTTTTACGTACTGGGTTTTCTGCCTGCTAAATCCGCACTCCCTCAACTCATTATCAGACAGAGGCAACACTGTTTTTGGTGTAATCCTGCCAACTTTTTTCTTCAGTTTACGAAAACAGGCTAAAGCTGAAGCCAATGACACTTGCTGTTCGAGAATAATCCTCACCAGACTTTCATAGCCAGGTGTTCGATGCCAGAAAGGAGGATAACCATAGTCGGTAATTATCTGCTTTAAAAGATTATCCTTGGCGGCAAGCAGATCACAATATGAGATAAAATCATCTTCCGTATAGCTGTCAGCCACAAAACATCCTTTTAGTTTCTTGCTTCAAATTGTTTTTGTATTGAATCTTGCAAAAATGAGGCAGTCACGGCGGGCTAACCTGTGGTTTGTTTTGATTGCAACGTTTCATTAAAAGGTTTGAACATCATATCTTCATGGAGAATATGCTGTGTTAGCCAGTTTTTCAAATATTCCAGAAGGATTTTGGGAACAGAATCCAATCCGCTGCTGGTGGCAACACACAACTCTGCAACTGTTTTTCTAAAATCCATGTGTTTTTCCCTATGCTCCTCCAGTCGGGGATAGTTGTGTTGAATCATCCAATCTTCTTCGCATTTAAAATGTTCCTGGGCATAGCGGGTGAGTTCCGTCAAAATGTCAGAAATAGTTTCAGATCGAGTGGTAGCAGAGGGATCTGCAATCATTCTGTTTAGCATTCGCACCAGTCTTTTATGCTGCTCATCAAATAGAACAATCCCGACGCTTAACTCGTCGGTCCATACAATCGGTTCCAAATTCTTTTCCTTACAAATCAAATTTTAGAAACAGGGTGCATAGTCTTTAGCTACTATAATTATTGGTTATATTCATTCCTTTAGCCATTCCAAGGCTTTTTCCCTGGCTTTGAATATCTGCTGGGTCACATCCCAAACACTGATTTCCACAAAGACCTGCCACATTCTACCTACACCAAACTCAAGATCCCTCGGGGTTAGAATTGCGCATTTTGAGAATCCCAGGCTTTTGCTGTATTTTTTACAATAGTCAGCTATTTTTTTCAGATCCCTTAATTCCAATGGTCCGGCATTCATGTCTGTATGATCTACCAGGATTGGACTTCCGGGCACCCATTTGTCATGATTGACTATTTCGTGGATAAATTCCTTGAACTTGACCACTTCCGCATCACCACCCGTTTTTACTTCAAATATCCCCTGGTTTAATTCCAATGTATAGTGCATGTTCCTCCTGCCCTAAGATCTTCGGTAAAAACGATTATCAACTAGTATATGAGGCCTTAGTCTAAATCTCAAGGGTTTCACAATTTTTCCTCAGTTATCGTTTATGAGTCACTCAAGTGCTTACAAGACCGGTAGCATTACTCGCTATCATTGATCAAAGCTTTTAGTACATCCTCAAGCGGAGGTGTCTGCAGCGCCAGGCTTTTGCTTTAATCCTGGTAAAACAATCATCTGGCCAATTCCTCTCCGATCCGGTGCGGTTGGTCTTATCGATTTTACTCAAACTGCACCAGATCCCAAAGATTACCGTACAAATCCTCAAACACTGCAACTATTCCATAATCCTGCTCTTTGGGATCACGGATAAACACAATGCCTTTTTCCTTCATTTCATTGTAATCACGCCAGAAATCATCTGTACTGAGAAAAAGAAAAACCCTGCCTCCTGCCTGATTCCCGATAAACGGTTCCTGTTCCGGTTTGGACGCTCTCGCCAGCAGCAATGATGCGCCCTTTAAACCCGGAGGTGACACCACCACCCAGCGTTTATCCTGTTCCGGCTGATAGGTATCTTCCACCAGGCTAAAATTGAGTTTTTTTGTGTAAAACTCGATTGCCTCATCATAGTCTCGTACTACAAGGGCGATATGTGCAATTGATTGTTGCATGTTTAATTTCACAAGATGTCAGTTTTTTTAATTCGCTGTTAACTTCCGGATCATTTCACCCCAATTCATGCAGGCTTGCAATGGCTAATTCGCGTATGATCCGTTGATCCGCCGGTTATCGAAATTAATTAATGCTATTCGCCTAACAATAAGGTATGCTCACAGAGAATCATAGCAACAGATGAGTTGAATTGATATCGGATTACCATGAAAGCTTTCTTCAAAAACAGAGTCTTTTTGGATCTTCTCATTGTCTTGATTATCACAATAGTCGGCGCCATCATGTTGGCAGAGATCGATGCATTCGAACGTGTGTTTGATTTTACAAGAGATCATGAAGAACTGGAACTTGATGAACTCCTGTTATGTATTCCTGTGCTGGCTATCTGCCTTAGCTGGTTTTCTTATCGCCGATGGAGAGACAGTACTAATAGCCTCAGACAAATAGAAGCTGTAAAAGTTGAACTGGTTAAATCCAATGAAGAGCTGGATATCCGCGTTAAAGAGCGCACCAAAGCCCTGGAGGAAGCTCAAAACCGACTTATTGACCAGGCCCACAAAGCCGGCATGGCTGATGTTGCAGCTAATACGCTTCACAATGTCGGCAATCTCCTCAATAATATCAAAACATCCGCCCAATTGATCGAAGAAACGGTAGAGCGTTTTCCCATTGCCGAACTAAAATCTGCCAGCATGATGATGGAAGAAAATAAGGACGACCTTGAGAATTTCATTATCAGCGATCCCAAGGGAAAGATGTTGTTGGAATACTACTTGACCCTTGGACATGAGCTGACAGATCAACGAATCGAAGTGTTTACCCATTTTGTGAGACTGAATGAAAAAATTGACGCTATTGTTGATGTGATCAGCGATCAATACAGCCATTCCGATTCAAACCGAGTAATGGAAAATCATGATTTGCAGGAAACAATTAAGGACTCCTTATCGGTTGTGTCCGAATCCCTGGAAGATCTGAATATCAAAATTCACAAAAAATTTTCTAGTGTTCCCAAAATCAAGATCAATAAAACCAAGCTGATCAGCATTTTAATTAACCTGGCTCGAAATTCACAAGATGCTTTGACAGATAACCCTGTGCATAACAGGCAAATCACCATCGAATTAAAACAATCTGACGGTGCTATTTTACTCAGCTTCAGGGATAACGGGAAAGGAGTCTCCGATGATCAACTGGATAAGATCTTTGCGTTTGGCTATACCACTAAAAAAGACCATCGAGGATATGGCTTGCATGCCTGTGCCAATTATATGGCAGAGATGGGCTATCGCATGTGGGCGGAGAACGATGAGTCGGGTACCAGTTTTGTTCTTCACTTCGGCCGGCGTTAAACACGCCAATCATTCGCCCTCATGATATTGATGGATCCGCTTCGCTTAATCTATCCTACATTCCTTTTTGTTTTTTTATTAAATATCAAATATTTATAAACACATTGTAAGATAAGCAACTTGTTGCCCATCAACCTGGCTACGTTCGAGAAGCAAAATTTATTGTTTTTACAAAGGAATCTCCAATAACACCGACAAATCCTTCTTTCAATTTTGACCAGGTAAATTTCCAATTTCTGGGTGGTAATGAGGGCCCGACCGGGTTAAAATTCACTAATCGCAATTGGTTATTGTTGAAAATGTTTCATATTTTCAGATATTTTAACCTTCATTTGGAAACGCAGCCATGGGACACTTCAGTCAAGATTCAAGCTATCTGGAAAAACTCCTTCCTGCTGAGGAGGCTATCAGGCAAATTCAGTCAGGTCGAAGGATATTTATTGGCTCTTCTTGCGGTGAGCCGATGCACCTGGTAAACACACTCGTCGAAAAGGCCACCCAGTTTTCCGATCTGGAAATAGTGCGCTTAATGAGTTCCCAGAGCTCACCTTTAAGTTTGATTGCAAACAAATCTGCCGGAAATAATTTTACTGTTCGCTCCATCTACCAGGGTTCAGCTACACGCTCCAACCTGGCTGAAGTAAAACGCTTCATTGCGCCCATGAACCTGTTTGCGGTTCCCGGGTTGTTTAAAAACAAGCAACTCCCCCTGCAGGCAGCTTTAATTCAGGTAGCTCCCCCGGATGACTTTGGCTGGATGAGTCTTGGTGTATCAGTGGATGTCACCCTGGCTGCAGCTCAATCTGCCGACCTTGTCATCGCCCAGGTTAACCCGCAAATGCCCAGAATTCTTGGATACGGGAACATTCATATCAATGATGTGGATGTCATTGTAGAACAAGACGAGCCCATTCTCACTATCGATCCGGTTGAAGAATTTGAATCGGCGCATACGATTGGAAACCTGGTTGGTAACCTGATTGAAGATGGGTCCACCATTCAAATGGGTCTGGGAAATACCCCGCAAGCCATCATGATTGCACTCTCCGAAAAGAATGATCTGGGTGTGCACAGTCAGTTTTTTATTGATTGCATGATGGAACTGGCCCAAAGGGGTGTTATCAACAATCGCAAAAAGGGATTGCACGATGGCAAAATGGTTGCCAGCAGTGCCATTGGCACCAAAAACCTTTATAAATACTTGAATAACAACCTTTCCGTTTCATTTTTTCCTTCCGACTATGTCAACAATCCCAACACCATTTCCCGGAACAATCGAATGGTGGCCATCAATGTCGGCATGGCTATTGATTTTACGGGTCAAGTTGCGGCAGAGGTTTTACCCAAGGATAACTATTCCGGAGTGACAGGATTGCTTGACTTTGTCAGGGGCTCCACCCTGTCTCCGGGTGGAAAATCCATCATCCTGATACCGTCCACGCGACAAAAGGGAACGGAAAGTCGATTTGTACCAACTCTGGAAGGCAGTTCTGTGGTGGTTCCACGCAGTGATGTTCAGTATGTGGTATCTGAATACGGAGCGGTGAACCTGTTTGGTAAATCCCTGCAAGAACGAGCCATGGCCATGATCAGTCTTTCTCATCCAGATTTCAGGGAGGAATTATTAGAGAAAGCCAAGGACATGGGATTGCTGGCTAAAAAACGAACACTGGATGATTTTATCACAGGTGTATATCCCGCAAAAATGGAAGAAACCAGGGATATCGACGGACAAAGTGTACGATTCCGTGCGGCCAAGCCAGTGGATGGAAGAAGAATCCAGGAACACTTTTACAACCTGACACATGAAGACATTCAATCACGATTTTTCCATGAGAAATCCCAGTTTCTGCGGGACGACATGAAAGAAATGTTTCAGATCGACTATAAAAAGGATCTCACTGTGGTTGCCGTGACAGGAGAATTTGGATTTGGAAAGGTGATTGGAATGGGTGCCTATTTGAAAGGACACGCCAGCAACGTGGCTGAGGTCGCATTTTCGGTATCCAAAGATTGGCAGGGAAAAGGATTGGCGAAAATTTTAATGGAAAAACTGTATCATGCCGCTATCGATAACGGCATCGAAGGTTTTGTAGCCTTTACCTCTCCAACCAATAAAGGCATGATCAACCTGTTCAAAACCCTTCCCTGCAAAGTGAATTCGGGCATCGAAGAAGACATGTTCGTTTTGACTGGCCGATTCAGTGAATCAGCTTAGTTCTTATCTTTGGATAGCTCTCAATTCAATATCAGAGAGCCTGAAGGGGCAATGTCTTTTAGACTCAGAGGTGGATCAAGCAAACAGACTGTCCCGTCATAGAAAAATCTTCGATTTTTCTGAATTTAACTGACCCAATCTCACACTTGTCACTCCGGATACCCGGTCAAGCTGAGCACAGGCATGATCCGGAGTCTATCCATTATCCCAGCATGCTACACGATCGATTCCGGGTCATGGGATGCGAGACTCGCAGCATCGATCGGAATGACACAGAATTAAAAACTACGCATGAAGATCAAAATTCTTATTGTGACACAGTCTGTATCGTTCAGAATGACACCTTTTTGGCTAAACTCCCTGAACTTAGGGATTCTAACCACCATGAATCCATCCACCAGGTTAGCAGGTTTTTTCTAATTATTAGAATATCAAGAAGCTTATTGGATAGAACTGTAAAACTCCTGCAGTCGGGTTTTGATTTCATCCCGAACCTCGCGAAACACCTTGATGATTTCCTCATCAGTTCCCGTTGCTTCCGCCGGATCTCTGAATCCAATGTGCAGTCTGTTTTTCACCTTTCCTGTAAATACAGGACAAGTCTCCCGGGCGTGATCACAAACCGTGATGACATAATCGATGTCCTTTTCCATAAACTCGTCAGTCGACTTGGGATAGTTAGCACTCAGATCGATCCCTATTTC
>JAKSDL010000245.1 GCA_022360105.1 Pseudomonadota bacterium | reverse complement strand
GTGAATTTTACGATCAACGGAGAGTTTCAGGCTGACAACAAACTGCACCGACGAAGAGAATCACAGACAACTTTTTTAATTATCAGGTGATTTTGCAACAGGTTGACACCTTTTTCGGAATCCAATGGAACACGGAAACGATAAATTGCTTTAGGGGCGGTTAGTTGACATCGGTTGACAATCATCAACCGTTCAACTTGAAGATGAATTAGAAGGCAACTGGCGGAAGATCCAAACCTGGTTTATTTAGAGCAACTTATATTTTTTTGCCTCATAAACAGCTTTGGTGCGTCGTTCAACGGAAAGCTTGTCAAAAATACGATTGACATGTTTTTTGACCGTGCAAGTGGCTATGTAAAGAGTCATGGCAATTTCCTGGTTACTAAGTCCTTTTGCCATCATTCTCAACACTTGTAATTCTCTTGGTGTCAAATTGTTTTGCTCATGCAAAACCTGCGGACGGCCGCTTTGTTGTTGATCATTGTTTGAAAGCTTGTAGCCGGAAATCAGCTGTTCCAAATAGCTGACAAATGTCGGATCAATGATTTTTCTTCTTTTTCTTTTTCCGGTCAGTTCCACCAAAAGGTCCCGCATATTGCTACCCTCATCAAGATAAATGCGTCGATATCCCTGCTCTATGGCAATATTTATTGAAGCTTCCAGATTATCGAGAGCCTTTGCCATGTCTTCAGATTTTTGGTACGCCAAAGCTTTTAATGCAAGTATCTCAATCATCCTGCCTTTTTTCCCTTTGGTAACGTTTATACTGTGGAGTCGATTAAGAAGAGTCAACGCCTTCCTGATCTCATCTTTGTATAGATAAAATCTTACGCTGGTTAAACACTCGATTTCTCCGGCATAGTCAATGTGGGTATCTTCCTGAAAACCGGTTCGGAACAGGTTTGCCTCACCTTCTCCATTCCCTTGCAACAGAGATAATTTTGCCTGCCATGCCTGTACAATCCTTGTAAACACCAGGTCAGGCGTCATTTCAGCATTAATTCGGGCTTGTGCTAGTGAATGATTAGCCCCGGAACGATCACCAAGTGCATTTTGCAGTCGAGCCATACTTAAATAAGCATGCAGTGCCAGCCAAGGTCTTTTTTGTGAGGTTAAATCGATGGCCTGCTGTAGACAGGACCCGGCCTCTTGCAATTGGTTTCTTTCATAAAGAAGCTGTCCTTGGATGATAGCAATCACCCCATCTTTTTTCTGATTTTTGTCCTGTAACTCTTTGGACCTCCGAATCATCTTCTCGATCTGGTTCAAGTCCCCTTTAAGAAACAGGAGTTGAAACGTCCGGTACGAAAGCAGGTCATATATCCTGTGAGAAATGTTTTCAACACTTGATTGCTTGAGGCTCTGCCAGATGTCGGAGGATTGCTCCAAATTGCCATTTAAGAAATAGCTGTCTCCTAATATGAAGCGGATTTCCGAACGAAAAGGCAGGTTGAAATCCTCCAGTCTTTCAAGCGTTTCATTACACCGCCTGATCGCTTGGCTATATTGCCCCTGGCTATGCGCTAAAATAGCGCCAAAAAGTGCCAGTTCACCTTGGAGCCTTTTGTTTTCAGAGGATATAGAACATTTACCTAACACCTTGACTTCATTCTGCAACGCTTTAAATTCTGCCGCGACTTGCTCATATCTTTGTTTATTGTGGAGAACCCAGGTACACGCTATCCTTAACTGCCGGCTTGATTTCAAAAAATCGAGAGGTAAAGCCTCCAGCCATTTTTTGATAGTTGAGACATCATCCCTTAATAACATCGGAATATACTCTTTTTCGATAATGCGTGTTGCAAGATCATAATCTTTGGATTCTAAAGCGTGATAGATACCATTGATGTAGTTTTTTCTGTTCAAATACCAATGAGACGCCCGATTATGTAGCTCATGAATTTTACCGGGTTCAGTCATTGCAAGTTTGTAGCGCAACCATCTGGCAAACATATGATTATAGCGATAAACCGCTTGGGCTTTATCTACGGGTAACAAGAACAGGTTTTTATCAATCAGCTTTTGAATCATTTCCCTGCTGTCGGAACGAGATGTAACAGCATCACAAAGTGCAATATCCAATGTCTGTAGAATAGAAGTTTCAAGTAAAAATCTTCTTTCTTCACTTGTTTGGTTCTGAAATGCCACCTCATGCAAGTATTTGGATATTATTCCATAATCACCGGTAAAATTATTCAGCAAAATGTTGGAGTCATCCACTTGTTGCCGAACCTGGCAATCTATACGAAGTCCGGTTATCCAACCGTCCGTTCTTGTTTCAAGGGACTGCAACTGCTTGTCACCCATTGCCAATTCCGTAAAAGGCTCAGCATATTGCTGAATTTCATCCCGGGTAAACCTGAGTTGATCCGAATTTATCTCCAAAATTTGGTCATTAATCTTAAAATGGGATAAACCAGGCAGTAGAAGTCTTCTGTCTGCAATAATCAAATGTACTTTAGAAGGTAAATGTTTAGTAAAAAACGAAAACGTGGATAACAAACGTTCATCTTTTATAACGTGGAAGTTATCCAGAATAATAGTCGTACCTGAAGGAATTTCTTCCAATTTGGTCACAGTTTCGCAAACCAGGGAAGTATGCTTTAGCTCCGGTCTAAATGGCCTTTCCAGAAGTTTTGAGAAGTTTAAAGTGGGATAAAGATCATCCAAAGCCATTATCAAATATGCAAAAAAATATTCCTCTTCATTCTCAATCCAATCTAAGGTTATCCAGGCAATTTTTTTATTTGATTGCCTTGCCCACTGACAAAGCAAGGTTGTTTTTCCGGCACCAGCCGGTCCTGTTACTAACGTGAGGCGATATTTTTGAGTCTTGTCCAGTTGCTCTAAAAGCCTCGGACGGCAAAGTGTTTCAATAGGAAGGCAGGGAATCGTGTATTTTCCGGATAAAAGAGACAGTTTGGGGCTGACTGGGGAGTCATGAGGTTCAATGGCGGTATACATGGTGCTCTTTTTTGAGCTGATTGCAATGATCTTATTCAACTGGTCTCGGGATAGCAGGTATCGATTCCCACACCTCTTAGGCTTCAATCCAAGCTGCTTGATTTTCTTATGAATTGCCTGACGACTAACACCTAGTTGAGTTACCGCTTCTCTCACAGAAAATTCCATCCTTACCCCTGTATCAACGAAATCATTGGAATCTGTTTCCTATTCCAAAAAGAGTTAGCTCTCTTTCCATTGGAAGCCAAAACTGAATCACTATAAATGGGAAATCTTGCATGAATTGAAGCCATCCTGGATTTCAGACCTTAGTCATCATCCCCTGAAGATGGCTACTCACACTGAAAAGGAAAAGTTTGAGGCGTTTTGCATTCGTTTTAATTGGTTTAGTGCTATTGGCGCAAAACCATAACAAAAGCAGTACACTACCAATCATAGACGACGTGATTGGTTAGTTTTTCTCACGATGATACATTTCTAAAACGAGTTTAGCCCTGGGGTTTATTAAGGGAGGGTAAAATAGCAACCAGTGCATCAAGTAATTGAAGACGTTGGTGTTTTGGAACAAATAATTAACAAAACGAGTTCATGATATGTCAAACTTTACCAATTTCTAGCAATTATTTTACCCGGTTGGAAGAAGGGGACAACTTTCAAAAAATACCAGGCGAGTCGTTGCATTGACAATGATAGCTACTTGTCTGAACTTGTAACCGATAGGTTTTAACAGATTAAGCCGTTTTAAAAATCGCGATTTTTCTATCTTAACAGATCGGTGATCAATGGAATCCCGACAAAACTGCCAATCATGCTTCCCAGGTTGCAAAGTACAACCACCAATAAAATTTTGGTAATTTCATTGCTGCGGAATCCCCTAATTGACGTAATATCTGTTGCCAGGTTTTCGAAGTCTTCCACTCTTGGTTTTCTAATCCAGGCTTCAGTAAGCCCAGCAACCCAGCCCGCTGCTATGGCTGGATTCAGCGAGGTAAAGGGAGCCGCTATTATGGCTACCAGAATTGTTACAATATGTCCCCCTGCCAGTATCGCGCCTAGTCCGGAAAATGCCCCATTTACCAACACCCAACGCTTGAACATCTCCAGACTGACATCGGCGTCTATCCTGAAAAAACTATAGCCAATAATTCCGAAAATCAGCAGTGGAATAATCCATTTCAGAGTTCTCCCGACTTTTCCGGGAGGAGGAATAACTTCCAGCTTCTTCATATCTATGGATGTCTTGATTTTTTCCTTAATGCCTGGAACATGACCTGCTCCTACTACAGCAACAATGGTTTCCGAGTCTGTTTCCGCAATTTTCGCAGCAAGGTATTCATCCCT